>PWFW01000095.1 GCA_003554225.1 Halanaerobiaceae bacterium
GTTAGAGGAAAATTATTAATAAAGAAGAGAAGTTAAGGGCAGGAAAGGAGAAGCAATGAAGTCAGACATTCGCAGCAATTATATCAAGCAGATTTCAGCTCATCTTGAGGAGAATGAAACAGAACCTGAAGATTTCAGACTGGGGCTGGAAATAGAGCATCTACTGGTTAGAAGATCAGACTGCCGCTCGGTCACCTTTCAGGAGGAGCGGGGAATTGCTGATATCTTTGAAATTCTGACAGACTGGGGCTGGAAGGCCTGTGAGAAGAGCGGGGACAGGATTCTCTGCCTGGTTAAGGGGGAGGATGAATTTAATCTCGAGCCCGGAGGGCAGATTGAATTTAGCTTTGGCCCTAAAACCAGCATAGCTGAGATTCAGCAGTGCTATCTCGACATCTGTCGGGATCTAATTCCGATTTTAAATAAGTTTGATTACAGTCTGCTGAATCTGGGCTACCATCCGGTCACCAGAATTGATGAGATACCCCTGCTGCCCAAGGATAGATACCACCATATGTATCATCATTTTAAATCCCGGGGCCGTTATGCTCATAATATGATGAAGGGAACAGCCTCAACGCAGGTCAGTGTTGACTATCGGAATCCTGAAGATTTTTCTAAAAAGCTCAGGGTGGCCAGCTGGTTGAGCCCTATCTTTTATGCAATTTTTGATAATTCTCCGATTTTTGAAGGCCGGCGGGAGAAGGAATGGGGTCTGCGTTTTCGGATCTGGGATCGCTGTGATCGAGATCGCTGCGGGATTTTGCCGGGCTTATTTTCTAAAGATACATACAGCTACCAGGACTATGCCAGCTATATTATTGATCTGCCTGCCATTTATAATCCCGATGACAAGGAGGAATATCTCGGGAATTTAAGCTTTGCCGCTTTCTATCAGAGGCTGGGAAGAAGGGAGCTAATGCCGGAGGATTTTGAACATATGCTGTCCTTTGCCTTTAATGATGTCAGAGCTAAAGAATATCTTGAGATTAGAATGGCCGATTCTCTACCTTATCCCCTCTTTTTTGGTTACTTAGCATTGATTAAGGGCCTTTTTTACCATCAGGAGAATCTCGATTATTATTATGATAAAATCAAAGAGATGGAGAAAAGTTTTATCAGCCAGACCTTTGCCGGGATTTCCCGGCGGGGGGTTGAAACTCCCTATCTGGAAAATAGAACCCTGAAGGAATGGGGAGAGGAGCTAATTAATAAAGCCAGAAAGGGTCTTTCTGAGGAAGAGAATTTAAAACAGCTGACCAACCTGGAAAACTTTCTGGCCGAAACAATGCCGCCGAGGAAAAGATTTACCGGAGAGAAAATTTCATTTGCCAGCCTGAAGTATGCCGATCTGGAAACCGCACTGGGATGTGATATTGCCGATGAAATCAAGCTATCCTGAGAGCACCAGATATTTACAGAAAAAATACAGAGAAATTATTTCCGGTCGGGAAGAGACCTTTGCCGCTGAGTATCAGAAAGAGATTATGGCAAAAATGAAAGAGAGCAGCGCTAAATATAAAGGTGAGCATGTTCCCTTTTTATATAACCCCTTTATAATCAGTCTGGAGGACTGGAACTATCTAAAAGGAATAATGGAGAAATTTAATAAAATTTTAGATAAGGTAATTGATCAGTATCTCAGCAGCAGCAAGTTTCGCCGCTATTTCCCCTTCGATGACTGCATGGAGGAGCATATTCTGGTTGATCCCGGTTACGAAAGCTACTATCCCATAGCCCGCTTTGATTTATTCTGGCAGGATGGTGAAGAGCTGAAATTCTGTGAAATTAACACCGATGGCACCTCTGCCATGAATGAAGTCCGGGTGATACAGGAAATAGTCAGTCAGGGCAGGGCTGTCAAAGAGCTGCAGACCCAGGAAGATATTGTTCTGGGCGGATTTGAACTCTTTGAGAGCTGGATAGACAGGCTGGAGGCTATTTACCGTGAATTTTCCGGTCAAAAAAACAGGAAACCTGTTACAGCCATCATGGATTTTGAGGGTGAGGGGGTTCTCAGTGAATTTAGCGAATACCAGGGTTTCATGGAGAAGAGGGGCTGGGAGGTCTATATTGCCGATCCCCGGGAATTTGCATATCGGAATGATAAATTATACTATCAGGATAGGGAGATTGATCTCATCTACCGCCGGGCTACCACCCAGCGGCTATTTGCTGAACAGGAAGATATTAAGGATCTTCTGCAGGCCTACCGGGAGGGCGCTGTCTGCCTCTGCGGCAGTTTTCGCTCCCAGATTATTCACAACAAGGCCCTGTTTAAAATTCTGACAGATCCTGAAAAACTAAACTTTTTAACAGCAGAGGAGAAAGAATTTCTTCAGCGGCATATCCCGGAGACTGATTTTATTCTCCCGGATGAAAGGACTCTGACAGAGATTACTGAAAGGCAGCAGGATCTGATAGTTAAACCCTGCGATCTCAATGCCTGTCAGGGTGTGCGGACCGGTCAGGATTTATCCCGGGAGGAGTGGCAGAGCTGTTTGAGAGAAATTGTCGGGGCAAGAGGAGAGAATTATCTTTTTCAGAAGTATTGCAACCCACCGGAACTGGATATGTTTTTAGTCTCCGAAAAGGAGCCGCCAGGGTTTAAAGAATTCAACTACATCATCGGTCTTTTTCTCTATGATCAAAAACTTCAGGGTATTTACAACAGGGCAGGCAGGAAAAACATTATCGGAGCGGTTGCCGAATGTTTTACCACTCCGGTCTATCTCTCAGCTGCAAGAAGAGAAAGAGAAAAACTGGAAAGCCAATCAGGGGTGATAGTTTATGAGTGAGATCTGCAGGCATGTTTTACTTGA
>PWFW01000297.1 GCA_003554225.1 Halanaerobiaceae bacterium
AAATTCCTCCAGCCAGCATTCTGTCCATAGTGGTGCGTACCATTTCCCGGGCAGTTTCATCACCCTGATATCTGGCTCCTGCCAGCAGAAAGTTCAGGTGATCTGTTTGAGGAAATTTAGGTGCTGAGCCAAAACCACCAGCCTGATAATCAAATTTCTTTCTGAGATTCTCGGCCAGCTGATTCACAACCTCTTTCCGTTTCTCCTCAAAAATCTTCTTCCCCTCTTTGCCTGGCAAAACCTTCTCCCGGGTAAGATCTTTAATCTTTCCGGTAATTTCTTCGGCGCTGGTATTAATCTCTTCCCTTTTCTCCTGCCAGAGATCCTTAATTTGCAGGAGAATCCGCTTGAATCCTGGCAGACCTCTCCGGCTTTCAGGTGGAAAATAGGTACCGGCATAAAAGGGCTTCTGCTGCGGTGTTAAAAATATTGAGAGCGGCCAGCCGCCCTGCCCGGTCATGGCCTGGCAGACCTCCATGTATATCTTATCGATAACCGGCCTCTCCTCCCTATCAACCTTGATGGATACAAAGTGCTCATTTAAAATACCGGCAATTTCCTCGCTGCTGAAAGACTCCCTGGCCATAACATGGCACCAGTGGCAGGTAGAATAACCTATCGAGAGAAAAACCGGCTTATCTTCGCTTCTGGCTATCTCCCAGGCTCTGTCATCCCAGGGCTGCCAGTTTACCGGATTATCAGCATGCTGCAGAAGATAAGGGCTTTTTTCATCGGCAAGTCGGTTGCTGTTAGTTGATGATAGCAAAGCTATAACCCCCTTTATCATTAACGAAGAATAAATGCTGTTTATCTCTTCTTTTTTCCTGTTATACTATTTCTTTCCGCTTCAGATTATATCAATCAATATTTCGAAATGTTCTTTCTCGGAATATTTTACTCTAGTTTGGATAATCTGACTTTAGTTTCCTAAACTTAATTGTCTCAAATATATCATTAAAACCCATCCTGATCAATAAAAAGCTTTACAATTTTATCAAAAATATTTGTTATCCCCTTAAATGATGGCCAATATTGCAGAATTTGGCCTGAATTTAATCATCTTTTTTAATAAATAAAATTGTTTGATAAAAATGAAATTTCCAGATGCCAGGTATAAAATTACATGCCTCTAGCCTCTTTCTAAGCAGAAAAGCCGGGAAGCACCAAAAACATCTGCCCCTCTATAAAAGAATCATTACAGAGGGGTAGGTAAATTACTTAATTTAATTTTACCGACCAATCAGAATTCAAAAAACTCATCAGCCTGGAGATTTCTTTAGAGGCCTTCAACCTCCAGCAGCTCCTGAGCCTCTTCGTAGGCCTCATTCAGGGCAGCTTCAACTTCCTGCTCGCCCCTCAGAGCCCGATGCATGGCTGGAGGGAAAATATTGTCCCGAAACTCGGAATACCAGGAAAGGGTATCACTGGGCCTCAGGCCGGCAAACTCCATCTGCTGACGGAAAACACCCCGCAGGGGATATTCCTCTTCGGGAAATTCAGCATCGTATTCTTCGTTATAAAGCTCTTTAATCACAGATTCTGCACCACCGGTCGTCTCCATAAGTCCCCGGGCTCCTGCCTCATCTTTCATATAAGTCAGCAGCTTAAAAGCCCATTCCGGCGAGCGGGTTGTCGGAGAAATCGCATAACCTCCTCCGCCCAGAACGGTATAACTTTCTCTTTCAATTCCTGGTATCAACCCCACACCAAGGTCATCCACAATCTCAGAAACTTCGGGATTGGTGGCAACTCCATGAACCATATTCCAGTTTATTTCAAAAATCTGTTCTCCAGCAACAAAGTGATGATAATTATCCCAGTCGCTGGTTTCTAAAGCTGCCCTGGGAATCAGGCCTTCGTCCAGCATTTCCTTCATCAGGGTGAGCGCCTGAATTCCTGCCTCGCTATTAAAAGTCCATTCAGTATTATCTTCATTCATCCATTCTCCATCGTGAAGTTTCAGCATGATATCAAACCATACCATGCTGTCCTCATGAGCCTCCGGCCAGCCGGGAAAGAGCCCGTACTCTGCGACACCGGCATCGATTGCCTCCCGTGAAATATCCAGCATCTCATAGAAGGTTGCCGGGGGTTCATCATAGCCCAGCTCTTCCAGCATAGCCTTGTTGTAAAAGAAAGATACAGTGGCTGCTGTTCCCGGCAAGGCCCACTGTTCGCCGTGGGAACTGACAAACTCCACGGTAATATCATAAAACTTCTCATTAATTTCATCCAGCTCTTCCTGAGAAACTATCTCACCTAAAGGAATGGCCATACCAAGATTACCCAGCTCAGGATGCCAGGAATTGCTCATGTGATAGAGATCAAAGGTAGAACCACCGGCAATGCTGGTGGTTATCTGGTCCCAGAGGTCACCGTAAGCCATTTCCATCCATTCAACTTCGATGCCATATTCCTCTTCAAACCTTGCCACCCCTGCTCCGAACTGATCCACATCAATATCCAGGGCAATTATACTGAGTTTTTCCGGCTTTTCCGGCATCTCTTCCTGGGCCTGTACCGCAAAGCTGCTGCCTGCTGCAAGCAAAACTGTCAGTAAAACCACCATTAAAACCTTACCCGGAATAAGTTTCATTATGACCCTCCCTGTGTTTTTGAGTTCTTCAAAAAACTTAAAAATTTCTTCTCTCCCTTTTCTCCTAATCCTGTCACATTCTACTTATATAATACAACAGAACTTTAAACAATACAACAGAATACACAACAAAAGATATTCGGTTGCCTTTTCACTTTTTCCAATCCCGGGTAAAATTTATGGTGTACTATTTTCGGTAACTCTTAAAGTCCTGACAGTGC
>PWFW01000282.1 GCA_003554225.1 Halanaerobiaceae bacterium
ACCAGACCTAGCTCGACCTCTCCTGGAATCACTGCAGCCAGCTCCCGGGCCAGCTCCCGGGAAAAGGTGCCGTTACCCAGCACCAGAGTGCTGACATCTCCAGAATCCAGAATTTTTCTCACCTCATCCCCAACCTCATCCCTGGCCAGAATCTCAAGTCGCCGGACCTCGCCCTGGCTGGAAACCAGAGCCAGACCGACCTTGTCCCGGCCAGGATCTAGAGCCAGAATCATTATTTAACCTCCAATTATTTAACCTCCAGATCAAGCATCTTCCTCAGCCTCATCCAGTTCGGTAATGACAAAATCAATATTATCGCTCAGACGGTCCTGGCGCCAGATCTTTTCACTGGCCCTGACCTCCACATCCACCATTCCCTCATGGGAGCGGATATCCTGAACCAGCTGATAGAAGTTAATAAAATCCAGGGCACCCACGGTCCCGTCCATGTCCTGCAGCAGGCCCCGACGGGAGGATTCCTGATTAACTTCGGTCAGGAGTTCCCTGAGTTTTCTGTCTATGTCAGAAGTGCTGGAACTGGCATCGATTCTCTTAGAGCCGACCTCCTCATCCTCTTCAAAGACCACAAAATTGCGGTTAATATGGATATCAGCCCTGAGAGCATCATGCCGGGGGACATTCATCCGGGAAGAGAGGCTGACAATCAGCTGCTCGCCGGGTTCTACATTATAAATAACCTGCGCTGCATGAAGAATATCTTCAGTCTGAAGATGGAGGCTCATACCGGTATCCTCATCTGTCTGGATCTGACGCTGGGAAGCTACCCTGTTGGCTTCTGAGAGAAATTCATTTAAATCATTGATGATTTCATTCTCACTCCGGCCTCCTTCAATGACCGAGGAGTAAACGATTTCACCGCGGCGGTAAACAATATCCTCATCCATGTAATAAACCAGCTGCTCGCGGGCCTCTTCCAGATCCTCATTAACTTCAGCCAGTTCAAGATTGAGTTCCTCAATCTGATCCTCCAGCTCATCCCTTTCCTGCCGGAGATCTTCTACCAGATAATCCAGCTCATCCCGGTCCCGCTCAAGCTCAGTAATCTCCTCCCGGGCCTCTGCCAGCTGTCGGGCTGCCTCTTCATATTCCTCCCGGGTCTCTTCCAGCTCCCCGGAAGCTTCTTCATACTCTTCCTGAGTCAAAGCCAGACTATCCTCCAGCTCCTGGCGCTCCTGGCGCAGGTCATCCAGCTCCTCAGTCCGGCGCATCAGCTCGCTGTCCAGCTGATCCAGTCGGGCCATTACCTCATTGATGTTGAAAAGAGCCTGACGCAGGCCGGAATAGGCCGTCAGCAGAATCACAATTGAAAGGCTGGCAATCACTATCCCGGTCAGCACCGTAATTATTATTGAAGAATAGCGCGGCCTCAGACCAAAGATGGAAACCCGTTTTTTTCCGAGCTTCATGCCGATCTGATCCCCGATATAGGCAATCAATCCGGATATTAATATTAGTAATAATATAAGTGCAAAGGCATACATTTAATTCACCACCCTTTACAGATTAAGCTTTATTGCCACTCTTTAATCATTATACCACAAATTCCTGCCAGTGTTGAAGCTTTTCGTGCCTGTTAAGCTCCTCCAAGAACCTGAGAGCCGCTCCAGTAATGATCTTGAGTTGAAATTTATCGCGCCTGTTAAGCTTCTGCCTGGTATGGGCCAACTATTCCCCGATTTTATAAAGCATAATCAGTCCGGCTGTCAGAAAGATAATATTCTGTCCCCAGGCTCCCAGCCAGGGTGGAATGGTTCCCTGACTCCCCAGAGCATCACCCAGAGTCATGATCCCGTAATAGATAAAGATAATAATCACACTCAGACCCATGCCGGTGGCTGATCCCCCTTCTCTCCGTGGTTTCAAGCCCAGAGGAGCCGCCAGCAGAGCAAAGATAAAGCTGGCAAAGGGTATGGCCAGCTGCTGATGCCAGAGAACCCTCTCTTCGAAGGCCTGCTGGCCTTCAGCCCGTTTTCTGGCAATATAGCTGCTCAGCTCCTGCATATTCATCTCATCAACATCCCGATCCAGCCTGGCAATCTCCTCCGGATCATCGATCTCGCTGCGAACAATATACTCAGAAAACTCCATCTGAGGAATCTGCTCCCCCCGACGAATCTGATACATATAGCCATTATAGAAGTGCCAGTTGTCATTCTCCCAGACCGCCCGTTCGGCTTCAATTAAAAGAGCCGGGCTGCCTCCCTGATATTCCTGGAGCACCACCGTTTCCATTTCTCCCAGAACAGCATCAAAACGCCTGGTATATAGCACAAAATCAGGCCCGCCGCTCTCCCGGTCCAGCGGAGTTAAAAAAAGATCATGCTGGGTACGGGGACGGGCTTCTCCATGCCGAAACTCATGCTCCAGCAGACTGAACCGGTAATTGGCCCGGGGCACCAGAAATTCATTGATGCCGATGGCTCCCAGACTGACAATCAGGCCCATTGCCAGAGCAGGCACAATCAGGCGTTTTAAACTGAAACCGCCAGCTCTAAAGGCAGTTATCTCGCTGTCGCCATTCAGCCGGCTGTAGGCTAAAATTGTGGCCAGCAGAGCACCCATGGGAAAGGTGTAGACAATTATCTGAGGCAGGCTCAGCAGAAAAAGCTCCAGCAGGGCCAGCAGACCGATATCATAACGGGTATATAAATCGGTAAGCCGAAAAATAGTATCTGTTCCCACAAAGATGGCGGTAAAGGCAGCGATCCCGAAAATAAAGGGCTGGATCAGCTCTCTTGTTATATATTTAAAATAAATTCTCATAGGTCCACCTCAAAAAACAGTTTGACG
>PWFW01000065.1 GCA_003554225.1 Halanaerobiaceae bacterium
ATTAAAGGTCGGCTAAATAGTGGAATAACAAAGAGAGGTGATAGAATGCGAGTTCTTTTAATTGGCAGCGGCGGCAGAGAAAATGCCCTGGCCTGGAAACTGGCACAGAGCAGCAGGCTGAAGCAGCTTTACACAGCTCCAGGGAATCCAGGCACTGCAGAGCTGGGAGAAAATCTTGAGATTGATGAGAACGACCATCAGACTCTGCTCGATTTTGCTCTCAGGAAGGAGATTGACCTGACAGTTGTGGGTCCGGAGGCTCCTCTGGCAGCAGGAATAGTTGATCTTTTTCAGCAGCAGAATCTCAAGATATTTGGCCCCAATCAGCAGGCAGCCCGGCTGGAAAGCAGCAAAGACTTTGCTAAAAGTTTAATGCAAAGATATAACATTCCCACAGCTAACTACCGGAGTTTTACCGAACCGGAAAAAGCTCTTGAATACATTAAAACTCAGGAAGCTCCTCTGGTGGTCAAGGCAGATGGCCTGGCAGCGGGCAAAGGAGTGACAGTGGCTGGCACCAGAGCCGAAGCAGTTCAGGCAGTAGAGGAGATAATGGTTGCTGAAAAGTTTGGCCGGGCCGGGGACAAGGTTGTTATCGAAGAATTTCTCTCGGGAGAGGAGGCTACCATTCTGGCTTTTTGTGATGGGAAAAAAATTGTACCTATGATTCCCTCTCAGGATCATAAACCGGTTTATGATGGGGGAGAGGGACCCAATACCGGCGGGATGGGAGCCTATGCCCCAGCACCTCTGGTAGGAGACAAACTGCAGCAGAAAATTCAGCAGACTATAATAACCCCCACTCTCAGAGCCCTTCAGTCGGAGGGGATTGATTTTAGGGGGATTATCTATTTCGGGCTGATGATCACCGACGGTGAGGCCAGGGTCCTGGAATATAATGTGCGCTTCGGAGACCCTGAAGCTCAGGTTGTGCTGCCTCTGCTTGAGACGGACCTGCTTGATATTTTTCAAGCAGTGCTGGATGGTAATCTTTCGGAACTGAGCCTTAAGTGGAGCAAACAGAAGGCTGTCTGTGTCATCATGGCCTCCGGAGGTTATCCCGAAAAATATCAGACAGGCTATCAAATCAGGGGCCTTGAAGAGATAGGCAGGCAGGAGGATATTATGATATTCCAGGCTGGCACAAAGAAAGAGCAGGGAAAAATCTATACCGCAGGAGGCAGGGTATTGGGAGTAACTGCTCTGGGCGAGGAGTTTCAGAGCACAAGAGAGCGGGCCTATAGAGCCGCAGCAGGGATTGACTTTCAGGGTGCTCACTACAGATCAGATATTGCCGATCTCACGGTCAGATAGGTTTCTGAGTGAAGCGGGGAACATGAATTGGAAAGCAATAAGCGAGGAGCACAAAATCTGGTTGAAAAAAGCATAAAAATCTGGTTTACGTGCCAGAACCTTTGTGTGCTCTGTCTATCTTATATGAATTTTCTGCTAATTACTGCTCCTGATTATAAAAGAATAAAGCCAGAATAAAGCCAGAATAAAGCCAAAGAAAATCTCAACATCAACATAATAAAATAAAAAAACAAATCTAAGAAAATCTCAAAGACTAAAACTGGAGGTTAAAATCAATGAAGGTAGCGATTATTATGGGAAGTGACTCAGATCTCTCAATCATGAAGGAGGCGGCAGTGGTTCTGGAGGAATTCGGGGTAGACTATCATTTGACTGTTATCTCTGCCCACAGAACCCCTGCTAAAGCTGAAGAATTTGCCAGATCTGCTGAGGAAAGGGGCTATGATGTAATTATCGCCGGGGCAGGCAAGGCTGCTCATCTGGCCGGAGTGCTGGCAGCCTACACTGTTTTGCCGGTGATTGGAGTGCCTATCAGAACCTCCACCCTGGGGGGAGCGGATTCGCTTTATTCCATGGTGCAGATGCCCTCAGGAGTTCCGGTGGCAACAGTGGCTCTCAACGGGGCCAAGAATGCCGCTCTGCTGGCAGTCCAGATAATTGCCGGCAAAAATCAAGAACTGCGGGAAAGTTTCCGCCGCTATAAAGAAAATCTCAAAGAGGAGGTTCTCAAGACAGGGCAGGAACTGGAAGAACTGGGCTACCAAAAATATCTGGAAAAAGATTAAGCGGGCAGGCTTGACCATGTGACCATGCTATCGTGATCTTTGATCCCGGTCAGGTCACTCAAACGATAAAAAAGCAGCCTAACAGCCAAAACATACAGGAGGTTTGAAATAAAAATGGAAAAACAGGAGATGCTCTATGAAGGCAAGGCCAAGCAGATTTACAAAACAGCAGTGGAAGATGAGGTGGTAGTATACTTTAAAGACGATGCCACTGCCTTTGATGGCGAAAAACAGGGCAGCATTTTAAACAAGGGAATTATGAATAATAAAATATCTAATTTTTTCTTTAAGTACCTTGAGGAGCGGGGGATAAAGACACATTTTCTCAGGGAAATTAATCAACGGGAGACTCTGGTTAAAAAAGTCGAGATAATTCCCATCGAGGTTGTGATGCGTAACATTGCAGCCGGCAGTTTAAGTCGAAGACTGGGGCTGGAAGAAGGCAGCAGGCTGCCTGAGCCGGTCCTGGAGTTTTATTACAAGGACGATGAGCTTGGTGATCCCCTGATTAATGAATCTCATATTAAGGTTTTAGGACTTGCCAGCCAGGCACAACTGCAAACCCTGGGCGAAGAAGCAGCTAAGATTAATGAGCTGCTGCAGGAATTTCTCCAGCAGCGCGGCATCGACCTGGTGGACTTTAAACTTGAATTTGGCCTGACCGCCGGGCAGGAAATAGTGCTGGCCGATGAAATTTCTCCCGATACCTG
>PWFW01000069.1 GCA_003554225.1 Halanaerobiaceae bacterium
TATCTGAAACCTCTGAAAGGGGGAGGATGTGTTGTCTGCTCTGGCCGCTGATTCTCAGGCAATTTTACTGCTGGCTGGCTACTATCTGGCCTTTCTCATAGTTATAACAGCCCTCAAGCTGATTTTTCCGCTGCGTCGGGAGGTTATCCGCAAATTTTATCATATTTTTTTCAGCTTTTCCATCTTTATTCTGCTCTATGCTTTTCGCAGCTGGCTGGTGGCCCTGGTGGTTATTATTTTATTTTTCCTGGTAGCTTTGCTGTATTTAACCCTGGAAGAATATCTTTTTCCCTTTAAGATCATTGATCTGGACCGCCGGGGAAATTATAGAATAAGGGAAGTCAGCCTGCAGATTATCTACATTATTACCATGCAGTCGACACTCCTGCTGGTTTTTCGCTATTATTTAAACCAACCCTATCATGCAGCGATTGGTGTGCTGGTCTGGGGTGTGGGGGATGCAGCAGCAGCTGTAATTGGAAAATACTATGGCAGATTAAACTTTAATGGCCCGGTCCTTTCTCCTGCTAAGACCTATGAAGGAACCCTGTCCTTAATATTACTCAGCTGGCTGACTGTGATACTGGCAGGAGTACTTTACCATTCTTCCCTGATTCCAGCATTTTTGCTGGAGACTATTCCCGGGGGAGCAGGACTGATATTTTATGCTCTGCTGTTAGCGGTTACAGCAGGGCTGGTAGAAGCTGTTTCCCGGGTGGGCCTGGATACCATTACTGTCCCTTTGGCGGTGGCGGTTATTTCCTATCTTTCTCTTCTTTTTGTCTTCTAAGTTTGTTTAGTTATCACAGGTTTAGCTCGTCATAAATCCTCTCTAAATCAGGACAGAAGCTGGTGTTCAGGAGTAAAATTTTATGGACTATCCCAGAGTGCAACCACTAAAGTGCTATCTCTAAAGGATAACTGATAACCTCTAAAGTGATTTCTATTACAGGTCAACCTCCACAGGTCAGCCTCCACAGGTCAGCCTCCACAGGTCAACATCTAAAAATCAATTTCTATAGGTCAACCTTTACAGGTCAATCTCTAAAAGTAAATCTCCAAAAGTCAACCTTTACAGGTCAACCGCAAAAAGTCAATTTTTAAAGGACAGTCTCTTAAAAACAAGCTGTTATAGAGAATCTGGTAAAATTAATTTCTAAAAGACTGCTTTTTTACTGGAAAGAGATGGCAGCTGTCGGGAAATGGCGGGGTAAATTATGAAAAATATTAAAAAAATAATTGAGGGAGCCAGGGGAGAATCAACCCGGGAACAGGAAAAAATCTTGCGGGCTGCCTGGATGGTAAGTCTGCTGGCCCCTCTTTCTACCGGCCTGGCTTATTATCTGGGGCAGACCTCCGTACTTCTGGCAGATTTTCTTCGCCGCAGCAATGAATTTCTGGCACTGCTGCTGGCCTGGGTTGTTTTTATCAAGGTCTGCCAGGCAGAGCAGGAAGGTCAGCAGGATAGGGTCAGCTGGCTGGAAAGACTATCCAGCAGCTTTATGACTCTGGTAATGCTTATCAGCGGGGGAGTTGTTTTTTATTCAGCTTTCAATCAGCTGCTCTCTCCTGAACCTCCGGGTTGGTTAATCCTGGGCATTTTTATCAGCAGTGCAGGACTGCTGGTTAACGGTTATTTCTGGTATAAAAATTATCAGCTGGATAAAAAAAGTAATACGGTGCTGATGGCCAATCAGTGGCGCTTTTATCGGGCAAAAACCCTGATGGATCTGGTAGTACTTACCAGTCTTTTAACAATTAACTTCCAGCTCCTGGGGGAACTATCCTGGCTTTCCGATCCGCTGGGCTCAATCATTGTGGCAGCTTTTATGTGGTTTTCTGCCAGCAGAATATACTCTGCCAGCAAAAAGAAATAAACCTTTCAGAAAAAATGATAATTTTCAGTAAAGAAGCAACAACTCTCAAAAACAAAAAAATCATCAGAAAACAAAAAGCCCTTCAGGAAACAAATAGAATCTTCCAGGAAAAAGTAGAACCTGCCAGGAAACAAATAAAACTTTCAGAAAGGAATGAAATCAATGGAAGCAGAAGAAGCCAGCATAGGGCTCTCTGATGGCTGCCGACTGGCAGCTGATGTTTATTTACCGCCGGATGACAGCGCTGAACTGGAATCTGATAAAAAATATCCGGTTATTCTGGCGCAGACTCCCTACGGGAAAAGTGGTTTGGCGGTGCTGGCAGATTATTTCGTCAGGGCAGGATATGCTCTGGTTGTGGTTGATGTCAGAGGCCGCTATGACTCCGAGGGTGATTTTAACTTTGTAACCCAGGAAGAGAAGGATGGACCTGAAATTGTAACCTGGATTACCAGGCAGGACTGGTATGATGAAAATGCCGGGATCGGCCTGCTGGGCATTTCCTATCTTTTAACTGCCGGTTTGTCAGCAGCGGCTCGCTGTGAAGCTGTTAAAACTTTAGTTAATGTGGGAGGAGTGGCAGATTTCTACCAGCTCGCTTATCGGGAAGGGGCCTTAAGCCTGCATCATGCTTTACCCTGGAGTATTATTGTCAGCTACAGCCCCCAGCCTGATCTGGGTGAGATTGACTGGTCCCGGGTTTTTCGAACTCTGCCTCTGGAGAAATGTGCGGCTGAAGCGGGATATCCTGCGGAAATCTGGAGACAGATCTGTCAGCATCCTGTACGGGATGACTTCTGGGAAAGCAAAAATCTGAGCAGCTATCTCTCTGAAATCGATCTGCCGGCGCTCCATTTTTCTGGCTGGTATGATATTACTCTGGGAACCACCCTGGATATATTTCTGGCTTTTCAGCAGCACAGCAGCAGAGA
>PWFW01000267.1 GCA_003554225.1 Halanaerobiaceae bacterium
CTCTGTTGTTCTAGGACAAAATTTTCTGGCAGATAACCACTGGCATTTAGACCTCTGATTTTATCATCGGCTTTAAAAAGGGCGAAACAGTCTCCTCCCAGGCCGTTAGAGGTGGGCTCAACCACAGTTAAAACTGCAGCAGCAGCCAGAGCAGCATCAAAGGCATTTCCCCCCTGCTGCAGCAGCGAAAGCCCAGCCTGTGCCGCCAGGGGCTGGCTGGCAGCCACCGCTCCCCGACTGGCCATAGTCAGCTTTCTTTCCGAGCTAAATTTATAGCGGTTAAAATTAAAATCCATAATTTCATCCTTTCTACACCAGCTGTAATACTCCATTTATAGATACTCTTTTGATCATTGTTTTCCCTATATTAAGTGATACTCACTTATTTTCATCTTTAATAAGCTTCATTCACCTTAATAAGCTTCATTCACTTTGGTCACATTCTATCTTTAGTAATATTCTCCTGTTTTAATTCTCTCTCAGGAGTTATTACCTCAATATCCTTTTTTCTTAAGTGGAATTTCCACTATAAACCTGCTGCCTTCACTGAAGCTTTCAGCCCTGATACTGCCGCTAAGAGATTCAACCAATTCTCTGGTAATTGCCAGTCCAATCCCGGTTCCCCCGGTTTTTCGATTTCGGGATTTATCGGTACGGTAAAACCTTTCAAAAATTAAGTCCAGTTCATCATCGTCTATTCCCATCCCGCTATCTGCTACGGAAAACCTGAGTCTCCCTTCCTTAATTCTGGCAGTTAATTCAATCCTGCCCCCGGGATCGGTGTACTTTATGGCATTGGAAACCAGATTTTCCAGAATTATCGCCAGAGCTTCCTGGTCAAGGCAAAAACTCTCCTCGGGAAGTGAGTTCTCACTTTGAAAGCTCAAGCTTTTATTTTCCGCCCGGCGGGAAAACTTCTGGCTCAGCTGCTCAAAAAACTTCCTTAGGTTGACATCTTCCTCCTCAAAATTAAAAATTTTCTTCTCTACTGACGAAAGATCATCCAGCCTGTTGCTTAAATCGATCAACCTCTCGGTCTCTTCCTGAAGATCCTGCAGAATTTCTTCATTTACTTCCAGATAGCCATCCTCCAGGGCCGTTAAATAGTTAAGAATATTATTTAGGGGAGTTCTAAGCTCATGGCTTAAATCCGAAGCAGATTCTCTCCGAACTTTTTCCAGATATTTCAGTCTCCTGCCCAATTCATTGATCTCCCGGTGCAGCTCCTGCAGCTCTTCCGGATACTGCTGGGAAATCTCTACCTGATAATCTCCCCCGCGAATCTCCTTAACAGCTCCAGCAAAGCCCCGGATGGGTTCAGTTAATTTTCTGCTGATATAGTAGCTCAACCCAGCTGCTAGAGCAACCAGAACCAGACCAAGAGGCACCAGAAATCCATAAATATTACGGCTGAATTCAGCCGTCCTGGCAGAAATTTCAGCAGCCAGCAGCGACTGATCATTCTCTTCCGGCCAGGATAAATAACCCAGGCTTTCACCCCCCACAAATAGTTCATATCCCTCTTCCATCATTGCCTGCATCCGGGCCTGACCCCTGCTATCGGGATGCATATCCCTCATCATACTGCCATGTCCCCGGGGAATAGGGTGATAAATTAAATTATTAACAGAGGCATATTCCTCAACCATATTCCTGATCTCAGCTCGATTGTTAATATCCTGATAAACCTCATTGAGGTAAATCTCATATTCTTCGAGCTCCCGGGCTCTTTCCTGCAGCTGATAATCAAAGAAAACTCTGTCCAGACTCCAGTTCAGTGCCAGAGCTACCGCCGCCAGGGAGAGGATTATTATTGCCAGCAAACTGATAAAAAATTTAGTTTTCAGGCTTTTCATTAGCTATAACATCCTTCATTCGGTATCCCATACCGTAGACTGTTTCAATCAGCTGGTCTTTCTTCAGGGATAGCTTTTTCCTGATATTCTTAATATGAACATCTATAGTTCTATCAAAACCCTCATAATCAAAGCCCAGGGCTCTTTGAGCCAGCTGTTCCCGACTTAAGACCCGTCCTCTATTTTCCAGCAGCACCTGAAAAAGCCTGAACTCAGTAGCTGTTAACCCGGCCTCCTCACCGGAGATGGTGACCCTGGCCTCCTCCGGCAAAAAATTAATATTACTATTGACCTCAATCATCTCCTGATTTCTATAGTTCTGCCTTTTCAAAATAGCCTTGACCCTGGCAACCAGTTCTCTGGGACTGAAGGGCTTGACTACATAATCATCCGCTCCCCGTTCAAAACCCTGAAGTTTCTCTCTTTCTGAAGAACGGGCGGTCAGCATTAAAATTGGCAGGTTCGAGTGTTTTCTTATCTCCCGGGCCCCTTCTTCTCCCGCTAAACCAGGAAGCATCAGGTCCAGTATCATCAGATCCGGCTCTTCCTCCAGCGCCATTTCCAGGACTCTATCACCCCGACCACAGGTCCGCACCTTAAACCCTTCTTCCTCCAGATAACGGGAAATAACTTTTCTCACCTTTTCTTCATCATCAACAACCAGAATCTCTGCTTTCATATGTCTCACACCTGCCTAACATCTGATATCATTCCCTAACACCTCTATGAGATAAATTAAACACTAATCTTTGAAGTAAATCTTTGAAGTAAAATAAAAACATTAATCTTTGAAGTGAAATAAAAAGGCTAATTTGAAGAAGTATAATAAAAAGGCTAATTTAAATTTCCTTGTTGCTGACCTAAAGCTGGTTAATTGACTTTACTGGCTGGAACTTATTGTCAGGATTGAAAGAGATAAACCGCCATGCCCCTCTGGGACACAA
>PWFW01000291.1 GCA_003554225.1 Halanaerobiaceae bacterium
ATCATTAACTGTGGAGCTGTCCATAAAAGCTACCTCCTTAACTTTTCACCAGAAACTGTTTTCTTCATAGATCTTCTAAATTAGATCTTAAAGAGCTTGCTAACAGATATAAATAATTTTTTGAGCTCCAGAATTTCAATTTATGTGAAAATATGGGGTTTTAAGCTCCGGAATTTTAATTTATGTAAAAATATAGGGTTTTAAGCTTCGGAATTTTAATTTATGTAAAAATATAGGGTTTTAAGCTTCAGAATTTCAATTTATGTGAAAATATGGGATTGTATTTTCCTGTATTATTATGCTCCAAAGGTCATTATGGTTCATCTTGAAAATATGCCATATTATTTTTATTTATTGTTGTGCCCCAGAGGGGCATGGCGGTTTACATTGAAAAAATTTCGTGATTTTTCATCTATTGTTGTGGCCTAATGGGCCATTGTGGTTTATCTTGAAAATTTGCAGAAAAATTTTCATATATTGTTGCGCCCCGAAGGGGCATGGCGGTTTACCTTGAAAAAATATCGTGATTTTTCATCTATTAAAGATCATTAAATTTTGAGCTTTTCAAATGCCCGTCTTCAATGATTACTTCCTGGTCAGCTACGCTGCCTGCAAACTCGGGTGCATGGGTCACCATAATTATTTTTTTGCCCCGGGAGCGGGCATATTCCCCCAGGAAATCCACGATGTCACGCTCATTGCTGCTGTCGAGAGAGGCGGTTGGCTCATCCAGCAGCATGGTTTCCGGAGATATTAAGAGCAGACGGGCCAGGGCAATACGCTGTCGCTCGCCTCCGGAAAGCTCTTCGGTGGTATCCTCCAGCTTTTTTTCCAGGTGCAGCTGCTCCAGCATAGCTTCAGCTTCAGTAAGGGAAATCTCGCTGCCGGAAAACTCCTGAGCTTTCAGAAAGCTTTCCCGAATGCTGTCTCCGTAAAGGATGGGATTTTGAGGCAGCATCATAACCCGGCGTCTGAGTTCCAGAGGCTCGTACTCTTCAAGATTTCTTTCCTGATAGAAAATTTTTCCTCGATCAGGTGAAATAATGTTATTCAGCAGACGCAGGAGAGTTGTCTTTCCCCCACCGCTGGGACCGCTGATTGAAGTTACCGCCCTTTCTCCCAGCTGCAGCTCTTCTACAGTAAGTATATTTTTATACTCGACATTTTGCAGTAAAAACAAGGCCATCAACTCCTCCTTTCAATCTTTGCCAGCAGAAATATTTTTTTAATAATATATGTAAAGCTATCTGCAATGATAGGAACTTACTATATAATTATTCTTTCTATATAATTTATCTTTGCGCTAAAAAATCTTCTAAGCTTAAGACCTTTTTATCCAAGCTTAAGATTTTATTAATCCATGCTTAAAATTTTAGCTCATTTAAATTTCCCTGTTGTTAATCTAATGCTGGATAATTGACTTTGCTGGTTGGAACTTATTATCAGGGCAGAAAGAAATAATACACTTGACAATAATGTTATATTTGCCTCCAGCTACTTGAACAATATGTAATTTAAGAAGAGCCAAATTTTACTAATCCAATGCTTTAAAGCCTTATTAATCTGAGCTTTTAATCTCATATATAATCATATATAAATAGAAAGAGGACCGTTTTCAGGTCCTCTCAGCCATTTATATTAATTTCCTGAAATTGTTAATCAGGATATTTTGCTTTGCAAATTTTCTCTTCACTTTGATGTTAGCTGCCTGAGCTGCTATTGTTACCTTCTTCCAGACGATTGATGTTGTATTGCCCGGCGGTCTTGCTGTCTTCTCCATCATCGGAATCAGAGTTGAGATCGGACTCGTCTACGGGATAATCAACATCCAGGTCCCGGTTTCTGCCAGGACCTTCAGCAGGTTTCTTCTCAGATTTTCCCCCGGAGTCTTCAGGAGATTCTTTATTCTGTTTCTTCTCATAACCCGGAGGTGTTTCTTCAGCAGCTTCTTCCCGCTGCTTGCCTGTTTCCTCAAAGTCAGGGTCACCGGAATCAGCTTTCTCAGCACTACCGGGACCTCCTCCTGAATCATCAGGGTTTCCAGAAAAGGTCTGGGGAGCAGCTTTTGCCTCCTGACCCTGATAGGGCTCACTTTCCTGCCCGCGTTCGACCTGGCTTTCTTCGATATCTATTTCATCAATTTCTTTTCCTTCAAGAAGTTGTTTTATCTGATCGGCATTTAGGGTCTCATACTCTTTAAGAGCTTTCACAATGCGCTCAACAGCATCGGAGTTTTCCTTTAAGAGAGTCTCGGCCTTGCGATAACACTGATCAACCATGGAGCTGACCTCGGCATCAATTTCAGCAGCTACACTTTCGCTGTAGTTGCGCTGACGGGAAATATCACGGCCTAAAAAGACCTGTTCATCATGCTTCTGACCCAGCGTTAAAGGACCCAGTTTTTCGCTCATACCATACTCTGTAATCATTGCTCTCACGATCCGGGTCGCCCTTTCCAGGTCATTCTGAGCTCCGGTACTGATATCATCGAGGAAAATTGCTTCAGCGACCCTTCCGCCCAGCAGAGCTGATACCCGGTCTAATAGCTCCCGCTTGGTCATGAAATTACGGTCATCCTCAGGCAGCGGAATGGTGAAACCACCGGCCCGCCCCCGTGGTATAATCGAAACCTTATGGGTTCTATCGGCATGCTCCAGCAACTCACCCAGGAGAGCATGGCCGGTTTCATGATAGGCCACCAGATTTCTTTCCTTATCGGAAATAACCCGGCTTTTTTTGGCAGGTCCGGCAATAACACGATCTATAGCATCATCAAACTCCAGCATGGAGATGGTATC
>PWFW01000212.1 GCA_003554225.1 Halanaerobiaceae bacterium
AAAGGCATATCTACTTTTTCCGGGGCAAGATGAGCAACCTGCCTGTTCCCGCTATCAACAAGCCTGGTGGCATTTTGACCGGCAGATACCCTTATCATGGATGCAGTTATCCGCACCCCGCCGGCTACCTGCCCGCTCCGTCCAGGGATTATCAATTCAGTTTCACCCCATTTTTTTTCTGCTCTCTCCCCAAACAGAAAAATGCTGCCATGCTCGCGCCTTGCCCTGAGGCCGCCAGGCAGGCTAACAGAGCGGCCGGGTTCATGAAAAAGTAGTGAGTCCAATTCTGTCCAGTGATCCCGTTTTAAATCTGGAACTGAGTCAGGAAACCCGGCAAGTCGACAAATAGCACGCCGGAAAAGAGCAGTTCGAAGGGACCTGCTACAAGCGGCCATCGCCTCTGCAGACAAACTTAAACCGTCTTTGCATGTGCCGCATACGAGCTCGTCCCAAACGCTCTCCACACGCGTTTCATTATGTGTGCGAACCTCATTTGCCAGACGATTTATCTCGGATAACCTTTCGGTAAAACTACCTTTACAGGAAAACTCCAATTCCGGAATAAGTTTTATTCTCAGGTAGTTGCGCAGGTAAGCCGGATCGGCATTGGAATTGTCTATGCGATACCCGGCGCGCACAGCCTCCAGATATGCTATAATATCGTTTTTCCTTACATCCAGCAGCGGCCTTGTCAGGACAACGTCAGAGCCTCTTTTCAGCAGCCTCGCCGGGGCCATGCCGGCCAGGCCGTACAGCCCGCATCCCCGGAGCATCCTGAGCACCAGCGTTTCTGCAACGTCGTCTGCATGATGTGCGACTGCAACTTTTTTTGCACCCTCGTTTTTCGCAGCCTCGTGCAGAAAATCATAACGAAGCCTCCTTCCCGCCTGCTCCAGAGATTCGCCCTTTTTTCTCTTCTCTCTGACGGATACTGTGGAGGAAACAAACTTAAATCCGAATTTTTTGGCCGTTTCACGGCAAAACTGCTGATCGGCGTCTGCGCAGCTTCCACGCAAGGAATGGTTCATATGTGCAAGGACTAGCTCGAGACGAAGTGCACGGGATTTATTCAGTCCGGCTAAAATATGCAAAAGCGCCATTGAATCGGGGCCGCCGCTGAACCCCAACACCACTTTTTCACCGGGGGCAAATAAACTGTGCTCTTTTATAAAGCTTAAAACGCGCCGATACAGGAGGCTGCAGGATTTTTCCGCAGGCATCGGCATGTTTTCCACCCTCAATTTGTTGTCGATGTACCGCTTCTAAGCGCCTATGCGTTTTCAGAGACTTCGCTCTGAAAACGGGGCGCCTTCGGCGCAGTGTTATAATTCAAAATCTCAAGTTCCAAATAAATTACAAATCTCAAAATTCCAAATTCCAAAGTAAAACGGTCTTTCTGTTACTCACTGCAACATAGAAATTTGTTTTCGCTCCAAAGCTTGTGATCAATTTCAAAAGGCCCGGCAGGGCCGTTTCAGACGTAGCCCGGGGTGAACGGAGTGAGCCCCGGGAAACCGGATACACAACCCCACAAGCCCCGGAGGGGGCGCCTCAGACAGTGAGGCAATCAGTTGCCGTTCTCTGCGCTCTCTGCGTTCTCTGCGGTGAACAATCGTTGCCGTTGATTCCTCATCTCTGATTTCCAATTACTAATAATCCTCTGAATCGCCCCTGTCGGGGCTCTATTCGTTGCTTCCCTTTTTCCCCGGACTACGGCGCCGAAAAGGCTCGGCGCCTCCGCCCGGGGCTACGTCTGAGACGGCCCTGCCGGGCCTCTATTATGATTTGAGATTTATTTGATATTTGTAATTTTGAATTTGGAATTTAGTACCAAAGCACATAGCAACGTGAAGATAAAATATCCAAAGCGACAAAAAAATGTTAGATTGGTTATATTAAGAAGCCTAATGCCAGAGTATAAGTTAATGTTAGCCATATGTAAAATATAAATGTAAAATTTCGGTAATGTCCCGCTTGAAATCGATCTTTTTATGTTGTAGTATTGATAAGTGTTGGCCCGAAGTTTGAATTCGTTTGCCGTTCACTAGCAACCAGCAACCAGCAACTGCTTTTCCGCCCTGTCCGGATAGGGGGGGCAGGTAAAAAATACCATGAATAAAGAAGCCGGATATTACAAAAAGCTGTCGAATTCAGAAGTGAGATGCTGTTTGTGTCCGCACCGGTGCCGGATAGAGGATGGGCAAAGCGGGTTTTGCAAGGTCAGGCAAAACACCGGTGGCATTTTGTATGCTGCGACTTACGGGATGGTTTCCGCCGCCGGCATGGATCCTGTGGAAAAAAAGCCGCTTTACCATTTCCATCCGGGTAAGATGATTCTCTCGCTTGGCCAGGCGGGCTGCACGTTCCACTGTGATTTTTGTCAGAACTACCATATGCTCAGTCCCGATATTCCCATGCAGCCTCTTTTGCCTCGGGATGCGGCCCGGCTGGCATCGGAAAGAGGTTCATTTGCCATTGCTTATACATATAACGAGCCCTGGGTGTCATACGAGTACGTACTGGACACTGCGATGGAGGTCCGTTCGTCGGGTCTGAAAAACGTGCTGGTGACAAATGGATATTACATGCAGGAGCCTTTTGAAGAGATCGTGCCGTATGTTGACGCAATGAACATTGACCTGAAAAGCATACGCGGTGAGTTTTACCGCACGTGGAGCCACGGTGCGCTTGCGCCGGTAAAGCGTACTATCGAGCAGGCGCTGGAGGCGGGAGTGCACGTTGAGCTGACCACTTTACTGATTACCGGGCTGAACGATTCGGAAGAAGAGAT
>PWFW01000035.1 GCA_003554225.1 Halanaerobiaceae bacterium
GGAGATTCCAATTCTCAGCCCCCGGTTGGAGCATTGATAGGCCTGGTTCACGATGAAGACAGCGATTACCTGGCCAGCATCTCCAGCAGCTATGCCACCGGAAAAGTCATCGGCTGGGACGGCGAAGATTCCCTGATAGGTGAGATTAATAATGATTTCATTGAAGCTGAAGACAGCTACTATGGTGAGGATGCTGAAAGCATCGATGAGGATACCCCGGGCTGGGACAGCAGCATCTGGGATTTCACCGCTGAGGATTATCCGGTATTGAAGTGGTAACAGTTGGTAATAATGTCTGTTTTGATGCGCGGCAATGCCCTGACATTTAATTTGCGATGCCCCCGCGGAGGCGAAGGCTTGTAAACCATGCTTTGATCATGTCTTAAATCTTGTTTAGGTCATGTCGTAAATCTTGTTTTGGTCTTAAATCTTGTTTTGAAAATGTCTTAAATAAAGATTCGTCATTCAATAAATTCATCATTTATAAGGTGTAGCCCATGAGGTGTATCCCATGAGATGCAGCCCATGTGGTTTAACCCGTGTGATGACTCATGTTGTGATAGGTAATGAATTAAGTGTAATCGATCCGGGTCTTCATTGAGGAGGCAGATATCACCGAGGAGGCAGAATTTACTATCTTTTTTCCACTGCTATCAGCTGAGGCGGATCGGTGGGCTGGTTGATGAACCTGTGATGCAAAACATTATACCCCTGGTAATCCAGCCCACCTGCCCAGTCCAGCAGCTGACGGCATTCTCTCTCTCCTCCCTGATGCCCGGTATAGGATACAATTACAATGACCCCCCCAGCATCAAGCAGCTGCCGGCTCTGTTCTAGAGCCGGCAGTGTTGTTTTAGCAGTGGTGATAATTTCTTTTGCACTGCCAGGCAGGAAGCCAAGATTAAAAACAACCGCCTGGAATTTAAGTAATCTGTCTGCTTCTGTTCCTGTTTCTTTTTTCTCTTCTTTAAGTTTTCCAGCATCAGCTTCTTCTGGCTTTTCTTTTAATTCGCCCGCTTCGGCTTCTTCTGCTTTTCCTTTCAATTCGCCCACTTCAGCTTCTTCTACTTTTCCTTTCAATTCGCGCACTTCGGTTTCCTCTGCTTTTTCTTTCAATTTGCCCGCTTCGGTTTCTTCCAGCTCTTTTTCAATTTTTCCTGATTTGATTTTTTCTGCTTCGGTTTCTTCTAATTTATTTTCAGGTTTATTAGGCTTGGTTTCTCCTGACTCTTCTTCAGATCCTTCTGCTTTGATTTTTCCTGGCTCTCCTTCAGGTTTATTAGACTTGCTTTCTCCTGACTTTACTTCAATTTTTCCTGGTTTGATTTCTCCTGACTTCTCTTCAGATTTTCCTGATGATTCCCCTGTCTGTAATGCGCTCTGGGTTTGCACTAATTTCAACAGTCGGCTGTGATCCCCTCTGATAACCACCGCTCTTTCGGCCAGACCCTCCTCTTCAAGCCTGCGCCGGGTATTTTTCACGGCCTCTTCCTGGATATCAATCGCCAGCACCCGACCCTGACTGCCAACCTGTCTGGCCAGAAATGCTGTATCATGACCGTTGCCACAGGTGGCATCCAGAGCCCGATCTCCCGGGGACAAAAACCTCTCAAGAATTATATGGCTCATCTCAACACCCTGAGGTAAAGACATTTTTCGCCTCCCTGATTGTAATAAAGTTCTTATCTAGAAACCTTCTCTAGAAACCTTTTCTAGAAACCTTCTCCAAAATTTTTTGATAGATCCTTCAATGTTATCAGCCTCTCGACATGACCTTTCCTGGACCTCTCCTAGATCTTTCATCGACCTCTCCTGGATCTTTCCTGGATCTTTTCTGGATCTTTCCTGGATCTTTTGACATTACTTTCTCCTGGTTTTAACCCTGGTTAAATAGCACTATGGTTATAAAACAGTTCAAACTCTAGATAGGTGCTTTTATGGCAGTTTAGAATTAAAGACAGGTTTGAGCCTGAAAGAGAGGATTAGACCTTAATGGCAGTACTCAAAGGGCAGTACTCAAAAGTCAGTACTCTAAGGTCAGTACTCAAATGTCAGTACTCTAAGGCCAGTACTCAAAAAGTCAGTACTCTAAGGTCAGTACTCTAAGGTCAGTACTCAAAAAGTCAGTACTCTAAGGTCAGTACTCAAAATAAGTCAGTTGTTTTAATTGAGCAGCTCCTTCAGGGCATTCAGATTCAATCCCTCTCTAATTTCTGCCATCAAATCCTGCCAGGTTTCAGAAGCCGGGGCTCTCTGAGTTATAACCAGCGATTGTATTGCTGTAGGGGAAGCTTCGCTGCAGTAAAAATCAGCATCCCGGGCTGGAGCAAGAAGTGGCCGGGCCAGAGGATGGTCGGAATTCAGCAGCAATGACGGGCGTTCCGGTTCCCAGTGGGGATACCAGATCCACTGAGGACTCATTTCAAAGCCGTAAGCCGGGGCTTCCCGTTCCTCTGAATTGAGATTTTTCAACTCCTCTTCCAGAAGATAAATGGTGCGACCCTTCATGGCTTCTAATCTTCTGCCCAGCTCTTCCAGGCGATCGTAATCTTCAGTTTCCATAGCCGCCTCAATCTGCCGGGCATGCTCAACAGCTGCTTTATATTCCCAGGCATTCTTTTTAAGATTAAGGATTTTCTCACGATTAGTTCAAAACTCTTCTCGTTATTAGATCAGGTATTCTTTTACGATTAGTTTATAATTTTCTCATTTTGAGATTAGAGATCTTCTCACGATTATTTTATGGCTCTTCTCGTTATTAGATTAGATATTTTCTTGCGATTAGTATA
>PWFW01000225.1 GCA_003554225.1 Halanaerobiaceae bacterium
AATTTTTGCCAATTTGAGAGAAATAATTGCTAGCTGGATCTTTTCTAACGGCCAGCTATTTTGTCTCTGTGCTATCTATAATCATAAAGGAGAAATCGGTCTAAATCAAGGATATTTTTCTCCATCAAGCAAAATTTTCCGGACTGATCACCCGGCAAATAAACCAGCTGTGGAGGACCAGATTCACAGGAAAAACAGGAGAACTATCAGGAGAATCCTCAGGAGAATCCATTAAGAAGCCAGAATGACAGCCAGCTATATTCGGCTTAATTGATAATCTGGCAGATCAGGTGAAAAGCCGCTGAATAGCAATCTTAAAAGCGGTAAAAAGAATAAAACGCCGCACTTAGAGACCAGGGCGGCGTTATATTGACATGATTGAGCTAATAACACAAATATTATTTTTCAGGAAAATTTATGATAAATCTCGCGACCTCCCCGCTCCACTGATAGAGAAACCTGCTCTCCTGCTGTTGCTGTAATAAAAAATTCTCCTGCTATAACTCCTGCCAGTATGCTGATCCTGGCTCCCTTTAGGCCAGAAAAATTATCAAAAAAGCGGGCAGTATAAACTAAAAGTTATTTTATTTGCTATCTTCTTTGTTGTTCTCTTTCTCATCCCAGCTCAAATGATAAATAAGGCTGACGATTCCAACTGCCAGATCTTCATTGCGAACGGTGACATGATCGGGAACATACAGGCGGGCGGGGGCAAAATTCCAGATGGATTTAACTCCTGCCTCAACCATCTCATCTGCCACATTCTGAGCTGCTTCCGAGGGTACAGTCAGAATACCAAGAGGAATCTCCTTTTCTTTTACTGTATCCTTTAAGTATTTGGTGCTCTCAACCTCCAGAGTGCCGATTTTATTACCTATTTTATCCAGGTCGGTATCAAAGGCAGCAACTATTTCCAGCCCCATCTTATTGAAACCATTATAATTTACCAGAGCCCTGCCCAGGTTCCCTGCCCCTACCAGCACTGCCGGCCAGATTCTATCTACGCCCAGAATATTTCCCACAGATTTCTTCAAATCATGGATATCATAACCAACACCACGGCGGCCAAACTCTCCATAATAGGAAAGATCTTTTCTTACCTGGGTGGGGGGAATACCAAGACGGCCACCCAGTTCTTTGGAAGAAACCACCTCTAGATCTTCAAAGTTCTTAAGCTTATTCAGGCAGCGGTAATAAAGCGGGAGGCGTTCGATGGTAGCCCTGGGAATAGAATCTCTATCTTTCATATCTGCTCACTCCTTTATCATATACTTTATTTCACATGCTCTATTATGAAATTCAAGCTAAAAAGCATAATTCCTGCTTTTGCTGCCAGATTTTGTTTTTAAACTTGTTTATTTTAGCTGATCGGGCTGCCAGGCTCAACCCTGGTTTCCGGCTGCAGCAGAGCCAGACTCCCATCTTCATCCTCGGCTGCCAGCAGCATGCCCTGAGAGGTAACACCAAAAATCTCGGCAGGCTCAAGATTGGCCACTATCACAATCTCCCTGTCCTGCAGCTCTTCTTCGCTGTAATGCCCTGCCAGCCCGGCCACCAGCTGACGCTGCTCCTGACCAAGATCAACTATAAGCTTCAGGAGATTATCACTGCCAGAAATTCTCTCAGCCCTTACAACTCTGGCAATCTTTAGCTCCAGCTTTTTAAACTCTCTAAAGCTGATTAAGTTATCTGGCTCTCCCGATTCTTTCTTTTTTTCTTCCTGCTCCTCTTCCTGCTCCTTCTGCCGGCTGCTTTCCTGCTTCTGCTGAAAATACTCATCCAGATCAATCCGGGGAAAAAGGGCCTCTCCCTTATCTACCCTGCTGCCGGGACGGAGAGCCTGCCAGTCAGCGAGATCCTCCCAGTCAGCTCTTCTGATATTCTGCTGAGCCCCTATCTGTCTTCCGATTTTTTCCGGAGTATCAACCAGAAAGGGTTTTAACATAACAGCAATCTGGCGCAGACCGGCCAGCAGGTTATAGAGAATGGTGCCCAGTCTTTCCTGCTTATTTTCATCCCGTCCTAAAATCCAGGGCCTGGTCTGATCGATATATTTATTACAGCGCCGGACAAACTGCCAGAGCTCTTCCAGAGCAGTGGTAAAGTGCAGTCCTTCCAGTTCTTCTGCCACTCTTTCCCGGGTCTCTCGAGCAGTCTCTTTAAGATCCCTGTCAACTTCAAGCTCGGCTGCCGGGGCCGGCACCACCGCGGAAAAATACTGCTCAACCATGCTGACGGTTCTGTTTAAAAGATTACCCAGATCATTGGCCAGATCCGAATTAATTCTCTGAATTAAAGCTTCAGTGGAATAGGTGCCGTCGGAGCCAAACTGGACCTCCCGCAGCAGAAAATATCTGATGGCATCCCGGCCAAAATCCTCAATCAGCTCCAGGGGATCAACCACATTACCCACCGATTTCGACATCTTGCCGGTCTCAGTTAAAAGCCAGCCGTGGCCAAAGACCTGCTTCGGCAGCGGCAGCTCCAGCGCCATCAAAATTGAGGGCCAGATAATCGTGTGAAAACGCAAAATATCCTTGCCAACCAGGTGAATATCCGCCGGCCAGTAGTGATTAAACTTTTCTTCATTAGAAAGAAAACCCATGGCAGTAATATAGTTGCTTAAAGCATCTATCCAGACATAAATGACATGATCTTCATTAACCGGACACTCTATTCCCCAGTCAAAGGTGGTCCGGGATACACTTAAATCATCGAGACCGCTTTCAATAAAACTTATCATCTCATTGCGGCGGGATTCCGGCTGAATAAAATCCGGATGCTCCTTTATATGTTCCAGCAGCCTGTCGGCATATTTGCTCATCTTAAAAAAATAGCTTTCTTCAGCCACCCATTCCAGGGGCCGACCGCAGTCGGGACAGACCTCCTCTTCGGAAACCTGACGCTCCTGCCAGTAGCTTTCGCAGGGCGTACAGTACCAGCCTTCATATTTGTCCAGATAGATATCACCCTGATCATAGAGTTTCTGAAATATTTTCTGGACGACCCTCTGATGATTTTCATCGGTTGTTCTGATAAACTGATCATATTCGATGCCCAATCTCTGCCAGAGATCCAGGAAGGTGGCCACTATTTTATCGACATACTGCTGGGGCTCTTCCCCGGCTTCAGCGGCTCTCCGCTCAATTTTCTGTCCGTGCTCATCAGAACCGGTCAAAAACATAGTGTCATAACCCTGCATCTCTTTAAAGCGGGCAATAGAGTCTGCCGCTGTAGTGGTATAGGCATGACCTATGTGCAGACGATCGCTGGGATAATAAATTGGGGTGGTGACATAAAAGGTTTCTTTGCTCATATTCATCTCTCTCCTTCTCCGCGGTTTCATTAAATTCCTCTCTGCCTTGAAAATTCCTATATTATTTTCATTTATAGTTGGGTCCAGAAGAACATAACAGCTTGCCATTTTAATACTGTCATCCCGTTTTCTCCGGTTTAATCCTCCTGATTTACCCGGGCATCAATCACAATAGCCTCCTGATAAACTTCACTTTTAGGAAGCTCCCTCACCCGGGCTACCTCCTTGATAGCCTGCTTTTTGGTATATCCTCTCTCCATCAAAAGTTTAAGGTGGTCCAGCACAGTCATTCCGGAAAAATCAATTTTATCGTCATCCTGCTCCCGGCCGGCAATAACAAGCACAATCTCTCCCTGCAGCTCTCTTTCCTGCAATTCTTCAGCCAGTTCTCCGGTCCGTCCGTAAATTTTTTCTTCATGTATTTTGCTGATCTCCCTGATAAGAGCCAGCTGGCGCTCCGGCATCTGAGAAGCCGGCTCCTCCAGGGTGGCCTGAATCCGGTAGGGGGATTCGTAAATTATCACTGTTTTTCTGGCTACCGCTATCTCTGCCAGCCGTTCCTCCCGCTCCTGACCTTTGCGGGGCAGAAAACCTTCGAAGGTAAATCTTTCAGTGGAAAACCCGGAAACTACCAGTGCTGATATAAGAGCGGAAGCACCTGGCAGCGGGATAACCTCGGCCCCGGCCTCCAGAGCAGCCTGAATAACAACCTCTCCCGGATCAGAAATCCCCGGAGTCCCGGCATCGCTGACCAGAGCAATATCCTTCCCCTGGCCCAGTTTATCCAGCAGCTCTTCTGTTCGCTGAATCTCATTATGCTCGTGATAGCTCAGCAGAGGTGTCTCAATCTCAAAGTGCTGCAGCAGCTTCCCGGTACGCCGGGTATCCTCACAGGCTATTAGATCGGTCTCCTCTAAAATTCTCAGCACCCTCAGGGTGATATCCTCCAGATTACCAATCGGTGTCGGGCAGATATAAAGGCGGCCGGCAATCATGAAATCTCCAGCCCCTGCTGCTTAAAATTTTCAGCATTATTATCGAAATCCCTGTCCTCATCCCTTTGATTTTCAAGAAGCTGAAGACAGAAAAGACAATCTCCCTCTCTTCTATCACCAAAATTCAAATGACAGATATGGTATTCTTCCTGATAAAGTTTTGCCAGAGCATAGGTGGCCTGAGGTTCTTTTTCCCGGTCCGGGCTGTCAGCCTCCCGGCCCTGAAAAATGAGCTTCTTCAAATCCTTATTTTCCTGCTTGAGCTTCTCCTTCTCATGATAGAGCTCATAGGTTATATCTTTAAGTTCCTGAAAACGGAGAGATAACTTTTCAATCTCTTCCTGAAAATAAGCCAGGGTACTTAAAATTTCTTCATCCACGGCACTGCCCCCTAACTTTTATTCTTTTTTCTGTTGCTCTTTGTCTGATTGCTTTTTCTTTTCTGCTGATAGCCTTCTATATGATCAAGATCAACCTCGACGGTTTCCTTTTCGTTGATTGAAACCTTAACTGTCTTCTTGATCAGATTGCGGTCAACTACCTCTCCTGAACCGATAGCCAGTTCCACTTCTTCACCGTAATCCGGCATCTCTTTCTTCATTTTTTTATAGCAGTCCGCCTCATAACGCAGACAGCACATCAGCCTTCCGCAGAGACCGGAGATTTTTGCCGGGTTCAAAGAAAGCTCCTGCTTTTTGGCCATCTTAATCGAGATCGGCTTAAATTCTCTTAAAAAACGGGTGCAGCAGGAAGGCATGCCGCAGGGTCCCAGACCGCCAATCATCTTGGCCTCATCCCTGACCCCGATCTGCCTCAGCTCAATTCTGGTTTTAAAAACCCGGGCCAGATCCTTGACAAGTTCCCGAAAATCAACTCTGCCGTCGGCGGTAAAATAAAAGATAATCTTGTTATGATCAAAGGTATACTCAACATCAACCAGCTTCATGGGCAGACCATGGGCCTCAATTTTATCAAGGCAGATAGCAAAGGCTTCCTTTTCCAGCCTTTTATTCTCCTCATATTTTTCTTTATCTTTTAAGGTTGCTTCCCGCAGCACAGGTTTGAGGGGTTCAACAACCTCATCCTCTTCAACCTGCCGGGGAGGCATGACAACCATCCCGTATTCCACACCTCGAGAAGTCTCAACAATTACATAATCCTGTTTTTCCAGTTCCAGCTCTCCGGGAGCAAAATAATAAACCTTGCCAGCAGGTCGAAAAACCACACCTACTACTGTCTTCATATTATCCACCTCTTGAATTGCTGCAAATTTATGTCCCTTCAGGACTAACCGGATTAGCAGGCATATAATTTACCCTTTGCCGGTCGGGCCTTATCAGGACTAACCGGTTTATCCGGTATATAATTTTTTCAGTTTTGTCATAAACACCTGGAGCGCCAGGTCTGACCTGACGTTATTCTCCAGATCCTGAACAGTTCCTGCCGCCAGTTCTAAAGCCTGAACAGCCTGGCCCGCTGATAATCTTTGGCGAATTCTCCTGATCTTTTGATCATAATCAAAATTGCTGAGACTTTCCGGCCCGGTCTGCTTAACAATCATTATATCCCGCTGCCAGTCCATTAGCAAATCAGCCAGGGGAAAACCCTCTTTATACCAGTCCAGCCACTCTTTTGTCCGGTAAAATATATTAAAGTAATTTAATTCTTCAGGTCTGCTTAAAAAATCAAGAATTTCCTTTCTGCGCTCCAGCAGACTCTCATCCTCAGCCAGCTGATGGGCCCTGCCGGGACTGCCTCCGCTCAACCCGGCAATCAGAGAAGCCCTTTCCTGTGTCAGCCCCAGATCTTTAAGGTCAGCTGCTATTTTTCTTCTGGGAATCGGCTTAAGCCTGACCTTCTGACATCGCGAGAGGATGGTCGGCAGCAGAAGCTCCTCTTCCTCCGCCAGCAGTATCAGTGTTGCATAATCTGGAGGGGATTCCAGAGTTTTCAACAGGGAATTGGCAGCCTGCCTGGTCATTCTGTCTGCTCCGGTCACAATAAAAAAACGCCTCTGTCCTTCATAGGGCCTGAAAGCCAGCCGGCGCTGCATTTCTCTGATAATATCAATTCCCAGCTCCCGCCTGTTATCAGGGCATCTGAAAATTCTCAGGTCAGGGTGATTGCCATGGTCAATTTTTCTACAGCAGATACAGCTGCACTCCTCTTCTCCCTGGCAGCTGCAGAGGGCCGAACGGGCCAGATCGACTGCCAGAGCTTCCTTGCCCAGGCCACGGCGGCCCAGAAAGAGATAGGCATGGCTCAGCCTGTCCTGCTCCAGCTGACCCTGTACTAACTTGCGGGCCTCCTGCTGTCCTGTAATGCTGTCTCCCTTCATCCGCTCACACCTCTAAAAAATAGTTAAAGTTTATGAAACTGCTCGACATCCAGCACAAAAACTGTAGCTCCTCCGATCTCAACTTCCATGGGAAAGGAATAATAACTTTCCAGAGAGCTGGCAATGGGTGACATGGAGGTTACTGTCCTGGTGCGGCTCTGGCAGTTACTTTTAATAGTTTCCAGCAGTTCTTCCAGGTACTCTTCTCTGGTTCCGATGAAAAAGGTAGTATTGCCCTCCCGGAGAAATCCTCCACTGCTGCTCAGCCGGGTGGTTTGAAAGTGAGATTCATTTAAAGCTTTCATCAACGGCCTGGCATCATTATCATGCACTACTGCCACAACCAGTTTGGCGACCTCTGCCTCCTGGTTCATGGTAATCTCTCCTTTACTATTTCCCGCAGATTTCTCTCTACCTCTGCCCGGCTGAGTGCTGCATCGACAACTTTTATTCTCTCCGGCCAGGTTTCAGCCAGCTTTAAATAACCCTGCCGGACTCTCTGATGAAAATTTATTTCCTCCCGCTCCAGCCTGTCACCCAGATTATCCAGAGCCAGATTTCTGGCCCTTTTCAGGCCCTGCTGAACCGGCAGGTCCAGCAGAATAGTCAGATCAGGATGGAGCTCTTCCACTGCCCAGAAATTAATTTTTTTAACTGTCTCAAGGTCCAGGCCCCGACCGTAACCCTGATAGGCGAGGTTGGAATCATAGTAACGATCGGAAATCACCACCTTACCATCAGCCAGAGCCGGCCTCACCAGCTCGCTGACATGCTGAGCCCGGTCAGCAGCATAGAGAAGAATCTCGGTCCGGGGTTTCATTTCGGTATAATCAGGATTTAAGAGAAGCTCCCTGATAATCCGGCCTATTTCAGTATCTCCAGGTTCTCTGGTTAAAAATGTCTGATAGCCTGACTGCTGCAAAAACTGCTGGAGAGCTCTGGCCTGAGAGCTTTTCCCGGAGCCTTCAATCCCCTCCAGGGTAATAAAAAAACCTGCCATAAGTCCGATAACCTCCTGAAATGCCTCAAAATTACCCTCTGCTCGACCAATACCTGTTATGCTCAAGCTAGCTCCTGCTGCTGTAAATTGACAGTACTTGTTTAGAATATCTTATCATATAAGGGGGTTTTATGCAAAAGAGCAGAAAGCAGAAAAGGCAGCAGACTAACCGGTGATAACGGTCTCTGCTGCCAGTGATTACCTGATTATTTACTGTTTTTTCATATTTACTTAAGGGGCTGAGAAAGCTGAAGCTTTTGACCGTTTGCCCTCTTTTGCTGAAGATATCTATCTGCTTCCATGGCAGCCCGGGCTCCGCTGGCTGCAGCAGTGATGACCTGCTGATAACGGCTGTCCTGAATGTCACCGGCAGCAAAAACCCCGGCAACACTGGTTCGCTGAAAGTTACCGGTCTTAATATAACCGGCCTCATCAAGCTCCAGCTGCCCGCGAAATATTTCGGTGTTGGGCTCATAACCGATTGCCACAAAAAGAGCAGAAATATCATCCAGAACCGATATTTTTCCTGTCTTCGTCTCTTCAACTTTGAGGCCAGATAATTTACCCTCACTGCTGATAAATTCAACCACCCTGTTATGGCAGAGACATTCCACTTTGGGATTGTTTGCAATCTTCTGCCTGACCATTTCATCAGCCCTAAATTCCTCCCGGCGGTGAATCAAATAGACCTTCCGGGCAAAGCGGGTTAGGAAATCGGCTTCTTCCAGGGCAACATTACCTCCTCCCACCACGGCAACCTGTCTATCCCGGTAGAGGGCGCCATCACAGGTCGCACAGTAGGAAATTCCTTCACCTGTCAGCTCCTTTTCCCCCTCAAGTCCCAGGGGACGGGGCTGAGCTCCTGCTGCAATAATTACCGATTCTGCACGATAAGTTTTTGAAGAGGTGGTTACAGTAAAGGGCTCCTTCTGAAAATTCACCTTCTCGGCTATATCAAAATCCATTTTGACCTGAAACCGTTCGGCCTGTTCCATCAGACGGCTGCCGAAGTCTCCTCCCGAAATACCCTCGGGAAAACCTGGAAAATTCTCCAGATCATAGGTGTTAATAATCTGACCTCCCGGCTGGGGACCATTTATGACAACCGGTTTAAGCCCTGCTCTGCCGGCATAGATAGCAGCTGTCAAACCTGCAGGTCCACCCCCAATAATTATTAGATCCTCAATATTTTCTTCCCAATCACCCTGATTATCCTTTAACTTTTGATTTATTTCTTCTTTCTCCATTAACAATTCCTCCAGAAAAATTAAATTTAGCTGAAAAATGTCACTGCTGACTCCATCTCCAGAGATAGACCCTGATAAATCCTTCAATTTATAGCAATTATTTTACAGCAACCATTTTTAATTATAATAAAAATTCAGGTTAAATGATGTTAAATATTATACAACTCTTCAATTGTAGAGGTGCCGCAGCAGCCCATTCCGACCGCTTTGATGGAGCCGGAAGAACTAATTGTCTATGCTGTAATTGGGCGCCTCTCTGGTAATATTAACATCATGGGGATGGCTCTCTCTGAGTCCGGCCGGTGACATGCGGATAAAGGTGGTCTCGGTCTGCAGCTCGGAAATTGTAGCAGTACCGCAGTAGCCCATTCCCGACCGCAAACCACCTGCCATCTGATAGAGGGTATCGCTTAAAGGCCCCTTATAGGGAACCCGACCTTCAATCCCCTCAGGAACCAGCTTTTCTTCATCTTCAACATCTTCCTGGGCATAGCGGTCCTTGCTTCCCTTCTCCAGAGAAGATATCGAGCCCATACCCCGATAGACTTTATAGCTTCGACCTTTATAGATCTCCTTCTCTCCGGGACTTTCTGCAGTTCCAGCCAGCAGACTGCCTATCATAACGGCATCAGCTCCGGCGGCCAGAGCTTTTACGATATCCCCGGAATATTTGATTCCGCCATCGGCAATCACCCTGCCGTTATATTTTTCGGCAACCCGGGCAGCATCCATTACGGCTGTTATCTGGGGCACACCGATTCCGGCTATAACCCTGGTGGTGCAGATTGAGCCCGGTCCAACTCCAACTTTGACCACCTCAGCCCCCGCTTTAAAGAGGGCATCCGCCCCCTCGGCAGTGGCGACATTTCCGGCTATTACCGGGATTTCGGGGTATTCTCGCTTGACATGTTTCACCATCTCCAGGACTCCCTGAGAATGGCCGTGGGCGGTGTCGACTACAAAAAGGTCCACCCCTGTCTCTGCCAGCCGGGCTGCCCTCTCCTGCCCGTCAGGTCCAACACCCACGGCAGCGGCAACCAGCAGTCTGCCCTGATCATCTTTGCTGGCATTGGGATGTTTTTTCACCTTTTCAATATCCTTAATGGTGATCAATCCCTGAAGAATATTATCTTCATCAACCAGAGGAAGTTTTTCGATCTTGTGTTTCTGCAGCACCTTCTTGGCCTGATTCAAAGTGGTGCCCACAGGGGCAGTCACCAGGTTTTCATCTGTCATAACCTCTCTGATCGGTCGATCAAAATCCTCAATAAAACGGAGGTCCCGGTTGGTCAGAATTCCCACCAGCTTTTTTTCTTCATTAACTATGGGGACTCCAGAAATCCGGTAGCGGGACATCAATTTTTCAGCCTGAAATATCATATCATCGGGAGAAAGATAAAAGGGGTCGATAATGACTCCGCTCTCAGAGCGCTTGACCCGATCGACCTCGCGGGCCTGCTCTTCGGGGGTCATGTTTTTATGCAGCACCCCCAGTCCTCCCTCCCGGGCCATGGCTATGGCCAGGTCAGATTCGGTGACGGTGTCCATGGCAGCGCTTAAAATCGGGGTCTGCAGAACTATATCATCTGTCAGATTGGTCTTAATTGAAACATCTCTCGGTTTAACCCTGGAAAAAGCCGGTTTTAAGAGCACATCGTCAAAGGTTAATGCCTCGCCGGCTATTCTCTCAGCTGGATTTTGCATGCTTGGCTAACCTCCTCAGGTTAATAAGTCAGTTAAAAATATTAAAAATCGAAGCAGATTTTGCGGAAATATTTAAATAAGTTTAACAGAGTTAGCCTCCTCTGTCAAGCAGCTTATCCTGCAGCAGGGGAGGCTTCAGGGGATGGAAAGCCTTTGATTTTTGAGATGCAGAGCCCTGATTCAGAGCCCTGATGATGCCTGAGCGGCAAAATTAGCGGAATTAATGACTGGAAAATAAAAAAAGCCCGGCTGTTTTTCTGCTAGAGCCGGGCGATTTCAGTCATATTTAATTTCACTGCGGCCTGAGAGAGCCCGGGAGAGGGTGACTTCATCGGCATACTCCAGATCGCCCCCGGCAGGCAGACCCTGGGCCAGCCTGGTAATTTTAATATCACTTCCCTGGAGAATTTTTTTAAGATAGAGGGCGGTTGCATCCCCTTCGGTGCTGGGATCGGTGGCAATAATTACCTCCTGAACCTGAAGTTCTTGAAGCCTCTCCCGAAAGTTAGCGAGAGCCAGATCTTCGGGGCCGACATCATCGAGGGGCGAGATCAAACCCCGCAGCACATGATAGAGCCCCTTATATTCCCCGGTTTTTTCCATGGCAATCACATCCCGGGGGCTTTCCACCACACAGAGCAGACTCTGATCTCTCTCAGAAGAGCTGCAGATCTGACAGGGGTCCTCTTCAGCCATATTATGACACTTAGAACAAAAAGATATGTTTTTCTTGAAACCTGTCAGGGCGCCTGCCAGTTCCTCAATCTCCTGCTGACTTTTATCCAGCAGATGAAAAGCCAGCCGGGTGGCGGTGTGGGTGCCAATCCCCGGCAGCTTTTCCAGTTCAGCTATAAGCTTTCTCAGAGCTCTGGGATAGGAGTACATTTAAAACATCCCCGGCAGATTCATTCCTCCAGTGATATCTCCCATTTCCTTTTCAATCATTTCCTGAACCTGACGCATGCCCTCATTGATAGCAGCCACAATCAGATCCTCCAGCATCTCAACATCATCAGGATCCAGAACATCGGGATCAATCTCTAGATCGACCAGATCCTTCTGACCGTTAACAACCGCTTTGACGGCACCACCGCCGGCAGTTGCTTCAATGGTCTTGTCAGCCAGTTCGTCCTGCATCTTCTGCATCTTGGCCTGCATCTGCTGAGCCTGCTTCATCATCTTTTTCATGTTCATCTTCGCTACCTCCTTTAAGATTAGCTAAAATTTCCTGCTGCTCCTGCAAAACCTCGGCAGAAACAGAGATAATTTCTCCACCAAAAATCTGCTGGGCCTGTTTAATAATATCACTGCTGCCAGCACTGCTATCTTTACCCTTCCGGCCTGAACTTCCAGAGCCAGGTGGGGTTCTGGAAGAACTTTTGGTTTTCTTGTGAGATTTCCTGGCATCTTCCTTAAAGAGGCTGCCGGCCAGCTGGAACTCCAGCTGAAATTCAGAATCACTATCTATTAGCTGCTCGGCCTTTTCTTGAATTAACTCCCTTTCCCTGCGGGCACTCTGCAGATGGAACTTCTTATCCGCCGGAAAATCCAGGATTAAGCTGCCGTCCTTAAGAACGGGCTGCCGGCACTCTTTGATCATAGCATGGGTTTTGATATCCGCTTCTCTGATAGCATCCAGAATGGCCTCCCAGAGGTCGGCGGTGATTTTGCTGGTCGTGGATTCTCTTTTCTCTTCCTGCGATTCTTCCTGTCTATGAGACTTTACCTCTCTCTTAGATTCTATCTCTCTCTTAGATTCTTCCTCTCTCTGAGATTCTTCTTCAAAATCTTCTTTCTCAAATTCCTCACTTTCAGGCTCTTCTTTCCCGGATTTTTCCCCGGGTTTTTCCTCCTCAGACTCTTCCTCGGGTACCCTTTCCTGAAGTTTTTCCTCAGAGTCTATTTCTTTAGAGGCCATTTCTCTGGACTCCACCTGCTCTTCTTCAGGTTTTTCTTCTCCGGTCTCAGGAGAACTCTTTTCAG
>PWFW01000127.1 GCA_003554225.1 Halanaerobiaceae bacterium
AGATGCTCAGAGCACAGAAGTGGATATAGTTTCAGGTGCTACCGGAACCAGTGAAGGAATCATGTCAGCAGTTGATGAGGCCCTGGCTGATGTCGAGCTGGAAGAGGAAGAGGAGCCGGAATAAGTATAGGAAGATATTGATTAAGGGTATCGTAGGAAGTAGTTAAATCTGCTAAGGAACAGTGATATTTTAGGGATGACTGTGTTGCCAGTTTTTCCGTTTTTTTGAGGATGGTATTTCCAGTGATTTGCGGTACTTTGCCACGGTTCGCCGGGAAATCTCAATACTTTCCTCCTGGGCAAGCTTTTCAGCTATCTTTTTGTCGCTGAGCGGGGTGGATTTGTCTTCATCCTTAATATATGATGAGATCAAAGCCTTAATGGCGGGAGTAGCCACTCCTTTAACTCCTTGAGCAAAGAAAAACTTAAGCTCGTACAAGCCTCGCTCAGTTTGAATTAGCTTATCTTTCACAGCTCGACTAACTGTCGAATGGTGGACATCAACTTCCTCAGCTATTTCGCGCATCGTTAGAGGTTTGAGGTATTTTATACCCTTGTTGAAAAACTCCTGCTGATAAGCCAAGATTTGCTTAGCAATCTTTTCAACCGTCATTCGCCTCTGCTCAATAGCCCTTTGCAGCCAGAGGGCAGACTGCATTTTATCCTGAATATATTCTGCAGTTTCCTCATCATGTTTTTTGAGTTTCCTATAATATTCCCGATTAATTTTAAGAGGCGGAGTTACTCTTTCATTATGCTGAATAATAAAATCTTCCCCGGCTTTTTTAATAATAATATCAGGTTCCAGATACTTAGTGCTATTGCTGCGGCCAGAAAAATTCTCAGCAGGATGAGGATAAAGCTGTTTCAGGCGTTCAAGAGCTGATTTTATTTCTTCTTTCTCAGCTTCAAGACTGGAACAAAGCTGGTCCAGGGTTTTATTTTCGATGTTTTCATAGTTTTTCTTGAGAAGTTCCACAGCCAATCCCTCTTCTTCTCCCAGCTTTTCTAGCTGAATTTCAAGTGCTTCCCGGGGAGAAAAAGCTGCCATCCCTGCCGGGTCCATACGCATGATTTTCTGACGCACTTCCTCCACTTTCTCCTCTCCAATTCCCAGCTCAGCAGCCATTTCATCGCACTCTATAGAAAGAAGACCTCTGTTGTTTAATTTTCTTAGAATCATTTTGCCGATCTTCATTTCAGAAGGTCTGAGAAATTCCATTATCTGTTTCTCCATATGCTCAAGCAGATTCGGTTGATAGGCCATAAATTTTTTGAATTTTTCTCTCTCTCCCTCACCATCTCCATGAGCAGCAGTATCCCTGATATAAGCTTCCGATCTCTCATTCTGCATGAATTCCTTTTCTCTTTCCAGCAGCGGATTCTCTTCCATTTTCTTTTGAATAAAATTTCTCAACTCCATAGAATTCATCTGCAGGACATCCATGGCCATACGCATTTTTGGGGTCATTTTCAGCTGTTGTTTTTGCTCTTGTTTTTGCTGCTGCTGTTGACTCATCTGCAGAGAATCTTCCATTTTAGTTCACTTCCCGCTGGTAATTTTACTGGCTATCCTTTTAGCTTCGCAATCTATTGTTAACTCTCGATCTGCTCAGGATAAGATAAAGCTTTTTGCCAGACTATTTTCTCTTTTCCGAATCATAAAAGGACAGAAGGCGCCTTAAGCCTGACCGTTCTTTTGGCTGTTCAAATTGATGTCGTATTTATCGATCTTGTAATGCAGAGTGCTGCGCGGTATTTTCAACAGATCAGCCGCCTGTGATTTGTTGCCCGAGGTTTTTCTAAGAGCCATCTCTATTAATCTTCTCTCTATCACCTTCAGGTTATCTTCCAGATTCAGATTTTCCATGTGTTTTATTATCGCTAGATCTGACTGAATTTCATCCAGCTCAATTTTAGAGATACTTTCACTCTCTATTTCCTCAACTTCTTCGCCGGAAGGGGAGATCTCATTTAGTATTCTCTCTGGCAGGCACTCCACTGTGATTTCACCTGAGCTGGCAAAAGCCAGCATCTGCTTGGCTGTATTCTTCAACTCCCTGATATTGCCAGGCCATTCATAGTTCATTAATGCCCCCATTACTCCGGGGCACAGCTTTACAGTCGACAGATCTCTTGACCAGCTCATCTCCCTAAGAAAAGTTTCCAGCAGGACGGGTATATCCTCCTTTCTATTCCTGAGAGGAGGAAGCTTTAAGTCGATGACATCTATGCGATAATATAGGTCCTCTCGAAACTCTCCTTTGCTTACCTCCTTTTCCAGGTCAGTGCTGGCAGCCGAGATTATCCGCACATCGACATCTATAAATTCTTCTCCTCCCACCCTTTTTATCTTATTTTCCTGCAGTACTCGCAGTAGCTTAGCCTGCATTGGAAGAGGCATAGATTCGATCTCGTCCAGAAACAGAGTGCCCAAATCGGCTAACTCAAAATAGCCTACTTTGCCTCCAGCTGAAGCTCCTGTAAAAGCCCCTTCTACATAACCAAACATCTCGCTCTCAAACAGGTCAGCAGGGATGGCGCCACAGTTGACCGGCACAAAATTTCCTTTACGTTCACTGGCCTTATGGATGGCCTGAGCAAAAAGCTCCTTGCCGGTGCCGCTTTCACCTATCAGCAGTATATTGAAATCGGTGACAGCAGCCTGGCGGGCTTTATCTTTTGCCGTCTCCAGGATCTCACTCCTGCCTTTAATCATTTGAAAAGGATCATCATCAGCGTCTTCAATTCGTTCGACCGGCATAATTTCTGTCTCCAATTTTCCTGTCTCACTCATATCTTCCCGGCTGTCGCTCTTAATGTCCCAGGTCATATCGGCAACCTCTTCAATTTCTTTGGCGGTGGCTATTACACCTATCAACTCGTCGAAAAAATAGACAGGATGGGCACTTATAATAATGTTGAGATCTTGACGGGGGGAATGTTTGATATTTTCTACAGGCCTTTCCTTTTCGAGGACTTGAGGCAGGAGAGAATCAGGAAAGAAGGCCTCGATGTCCTGTTCTATTATCTCCTGCTTTTTAATCCCGGATATTTCTTCTGCCTGCTTATTCCAGACCATTACCTCTCCCTGGCAGTTGATGACACAGACGGCTTCCTGAATATTTTCCAGTAGTTTGAAAAAACTCCAGTTCAGTTTTTTCTTGTGCTTATAGAGACCCAGCAAGAGGTCATCTTTGCGCAGGATTCCCACAACTTTTTTTCCTTCTGTGACCGGGAGTCTGCCGATGTCGTTATCTTGCATTATTTTACGGGCCCGACTAAGAGATGTATCCGGCGAGACAGTTATAAGATCATAGTTGGGTTCTACCCACTCTCCTTCATTTTTCTCCAGGTCCGAGAAGGTTAATATAGCCTGCGGCTCTCCCTGTTCATCAATAATAATAGCTTCCTGCTGATTATTATCCAACATTTTATTAAGAATATCTTCAGTTTTCAAAGGAGGAGTTACAGCAATATAATTGTGACACATGAAATTTTTTACCTTCATTTCACCGAAATCGATCATTATAATACCCCCCCACTTCACCCTGTCTAAAGCTTGAGACGGGCATCTGATGGATAGTTGATAAGTTTGTTAATTTATTCATTATTACAATTATAAAGTAACATCATATTCGAAAAAAAGCAAATGAATTGAATAGATTTCTTCAATCAGTCGATGACTTAAGAGCATAAATTTACATTACATTATAATTAGCATTTATATTCCAGATATGAGAGATTGTCTGCTTAGAAACCGGCATACTAGAAAATTAAATGAGTCACTATTATTTTTTAGGTGATTTGGCTTGCTAAAGTAATAAACTAATGTTTTAATGTCAGTTTACTGACTCTTGCCGGTAAAAAAAGGCTTAAAAGGTGTCAAAAATCCAACAATTGATTTCAGCTGTCAGTTCAAATATCTGTAAATCATCTTTTATCAGTATATCTCATAACTCCAGATTGGGATTTTTTAAACTTTTAATCTATTTTTCTCAGGACAGGGGGGGTGCTGGCATAGATGTTGCAACATTAAATAGACGAGCACCCCAATTTCTCTGTAGCAGAGCTGGGATAGACAGACATTTCCAAAATTTATTGGTCAGTTCTATCCCATGCTTAAATTTTTAAATTCTTGTCAGCAGGAGGTAATAAATTATGTATAATCTTTCCAGAAATCATCAGACAAAAAATCAAGCAGAATTAGAAAGTGCAGAGCTCTCCCCCGACAGCCATTCGGGATTGACAGAGGATCAGATTATGCTCAGAACTTTTGTGGCTATGTGTATTCCAGCCGTTGCCGCAGTTATAGCTATGGGGCAGCCGGCTTTCTTCAACATTCTGACCGCGGTGACAACAGCCGTGGCCTGTCATTTGCTGATAAAGGTTTATGAACTGAAGGATCTCTCTAATCTGGGAGAGCCAACCTATAAGACTTTATATTCACCTCTGGTAGCAGGAATGATAGTCGGTCTCTGCGTGGGTGAGCTTTCACCCTATCCCGTAACTGCCGTGATCTCAGCGGTGACTATGATCGTCTTTAAATGGGGGCAGGAGAAATACTTCGGCCGCAAAATTATTAATCCTGCTGCCGGAGCTAAGGCTCTTGTACTGCTGTTGATTACTAGCATGTGGTTTCTATCCGATCCCTTAACTGCGGGCCAGCTTTTTTATCCCGAACATCTCCAGTACAGTCTTCTTTCCGGTGAAGGTTTTATGGCTGCCATGGAATATGCCGAAGCTTTAGGTTTTTACGGTACAGAAAATCTCAGCATTACCGAGAGCCTGTTTCTCTGGAAGAGACACGGCTGGATAGGAGGGGCTTCAGGAGTTCTTACCCTGGCCTCCGGTGTGCTGCTGGCCATCTGGATCAGGCTCAAATGGCGCCTGGCTCTGAGTTATTTGGCGGGCATGACAGCCCTCTCCGTTCTGCTGGGAACAGCCACCGGCAGTCCGATCATTATGAGAATTGCCTTTCATGTATTTACTGGCAGCGTCATATTTCTGGCTTTCTTTATGGCCACCGAGCCCCAGACTACACCAGCCACAACTTTCGGTGAATATGCCTTCGGCGCTGTGTTGGCGCTTTTGACCATGGCAGGACAGCTGGTGGGCTTGTATGGCAGCTCCTTCGTAGCGCTGGCCATAATGAATCCCTTTGCTCCCTATTTTGATCGCTTTAAACTCACAGTTCCTTATGGAACTGAATTGAGAGAGCACAAAATTGGTGAGGAAGAACCAGTCAAGGGGGATAGCTCCACATCTCCTGTTCTTTCTTACGATTCTTCTAAATGTATCATGTGTAAATTATGTGTCAAGGCCTGTGATGAGATACAGGAGAAGGGAATTTTAAGTCTAAATGGTGAGGATGAGGGAGATATAGTGAGAAATGCCGGACTGCTGGATGTTGATTTTGCCGTCTGTGATATCTGCGGGGAATGCTTTGAGATCTGTCCCACCGGAGCTCTCAGTGCCAGACAGCCCGGATCACCCGTCCGTAAATGGGAGGCGGACAGTGAAGTACAGACCACCTGCAGCAACTGCGGCACTGGCTGCCAGATAAAAGCCTATGCCCTCGATAATGAGCTGATAAGGGTGGAATCGGTGGGAGTTTCCCCCAATCAGAAGGCCCTGTGCGCAAACGGGAGATTCGGTCATGAATATGTCAATTCTGAGCGCCGTCTGAGCCAGCCTCTCTTAAGAAAAAACGGCGATCTGGTGCCTGTTTCCTGGCAGGAAGCCCTTAATTCAATAACAAGAAACTTACAGGAAATAAAAGAAAAACATGGAGCCGACAGCATAGGAGCACTGACCTCCGGAAAAGCTACTAATGAGGGCAATTATTTACTGCAAAAATTTATGCGCGTCTGTATTCAGACCAACAATATTGACTATACCAGCCGTAACTGCCAGGGGAAAACCCGTGAACTGTTGGAAGATACTCTGGGAATTGGAGCGATGACTGGCACCATTGAAGGATTGAAGGAGTCCGACTGTATTATGGTAGCAGGCTCCAATCTTACAACCACCCATCCTGTCATCTCCCGCTACGTTAGAAAAGCAGTAAGAAAGGAAGGGACCGACCTCATCGTGGTAGATCCCCGGGAGATATTATTGTCCCGCTGGTCCAGCCAATGGCTCGGTATCAATCCTGGCAGTGATGCCAGACTTATTCAGGGGCTAATGAGAGCTATAATAGATGAAGATCTCTATGATAGAGAATTTGTGGAGGAGTTTGGAGAAAACTTTGAGGAATTTAAAGATTCACTGCCGGAACTGGAAAGAAATGAATTGGCAGAGTCTGTCGGTATAGAGACCGAGAAACTAGAGAAAACAGCAGAGTTAATTGCCGGAGCAAACAATTTTTCAATCCTGATTGGTTCGGGAATCACCCAGTATGCCGAGGGGAGCGAAAATATCAAAGCTCTCATAAACCTGGCTCTGCTCACCGGCAATATAAGTGGTGAAGGTGCCGGTATCTATCCCCTTAAGGGGCAGATAAATGCCCAGGGTGCAGCAGATATGGGTGCAGATCCTAATAACCTCCCCGGCTATCAGCCCCTTGATGATAAAAATGTTGTGGAAAAATTTGCCGGCAGATGGCAGCATGATCTTCCGGAAAAGGAGGGTTTAACTGCTTTAGAAATGAAAGACAGTGCAGCTTCAGGAGAGTTCAAAGCCCTGCTGGCCATGGGAGCAAATCCCCTGCTGTCTCAGCTGAACAGGGAGAAAATCGCTCAGGCAATCGATGAGCTGGATCTATTCGTTGTCATGGATCCCTTTCTCACTGAATCGGCCAGGAAAGCAGACGTAGTCCTGCCTGCGGCTACCTTCCTGGAAAAAAGCGGAACATTTACCACCAGTGAGCGCAGGATCGCAAAGGTTAATAAGCTCATAGATCCGCCAGGTAAAGCCCGGGCTGACTGGGAGATCATAACGGCTCTGGCCTGTAAAATGGGCTTCAAGTTCCGCTACAGCAGTCCGGAAGAGATCATGAACGAAATTGCTTCACTCACACCTATCTATCAGGGTATTAGTTACGAGAAGATAGAAGGTGAAGGCATTCAGTGGCCGATTAAAAAAGAAGGCGGCGGTACCAGCGATCTGCATAAAGGGGGTCCAGATCAAGGCAAAGCTACTTTTCTGCCTATGGAGACAGAAGATCAGCAAAAGATCACTGATGAGAAATATCCACTACAGCTGATCACAGGCCGCAGCCTTTTCCGGATGCATACTGATGCCATGAACAAGCGAGCACTCAAAGTTCAGGAACATGAACCCTATGCAGAGATCAATCCCTGGGATGCTCTGGAGTTTGAAATTAATGAAGGAGAAGATATTCAGATAGTATCTCCCCAGGGATCCGTTCAGGTTTCAGCCCGGATTACCGATAAAGTTCAGCAGGGTAATGTATTTCTGCCCATTGATTTTGCTCTTTCTCCTACCAATCAGCTTACCGATGATAGAGATAATGAAAGTCTTATCGTAACAGAGCTCAAAAGAACATCATGTTCTCTGGAAAAGCTTCCCAGACGACAGAGACTGAAGATAGTTGAGGAAGACTGTCGTGCCTGTGATCGCTGCCGGCAGGTCTGTCCTACAAATGCTATCGAGGGCGAAATCGGTGGTGAGCCTTACCAGTTGAATAATGACAGCTGCATTCACTGCAGTAACTGTATGGATGAGTGCCCATTCTCTGCTATAATTGTGGAATATTCCAGAAAGATTACGACTAGCAGCAAGGAGGTGGTCAAATGAATGAAATCAAAGATAAGGTGAGCATAACCATAGATGGCAGACAGCTGACTGCCGCTGCTGACAGAAATCTACTGGAGGTAGCCCGGGAAAATAATATAGATATTCCCGGTTTCTGCTACCGCCCAGATATGAAGCCGGCAGAGGCCTGCGGGCTCTGCCTGGTCAAAATTGATAATAAGGAAATGCTGGCCTGTACGGTGGAAATTGAAGAGGATATGAAAGTTACAGCTTTTACTGATGAGCTGGAGGAAAAAAGACGCAGTCTGGTTGACAAGATGCTCAATGAGCATAAATTTGAATGCATAAATTGTGAAGCTGCTGGTGACTGTGTCGTCCAGGATCTGGGCTTCCGTTATGGTTTGATAGGTTTGAGTTCGGAAAAATTCAGGGATCTCTATAATGATGCAATCTCCCGTAAAAACAGTTTTCCATTCAATAACCATAACGGCAAGGCTGAAAGGATAACTCTCTATGAAAATGGAGGCAATGTGTCCTATTTTGGCAAACCTTCTGATTGTTTGCGTTGCGGTTACTGTGTCGACATCTGCCCAATGGGGCTTTATCCTTTGCTAATCCTGGAAGCCTCCAGCTTCTACAGTCAACCGGGAAGTCTGGAAGGGCTTTACCCGGAAGACTGCATAAATTGTGGACTATGTTACTTTGTCTGTCCCGGTCAAATCAAAATTCCGGATTATTTTCCTCAAAATATTGAGCAAGAAAGGGGGTGAATTTAATGTCTAAATTTGAACCTTTTCCTCATATAATTTTCTGTCCTGAGTGCCATCAAAAGAGAAACCATACTGAAATGACAGAAGATGATATCTGTAATCACTGTTATTATAGAGAGGTGGTTAACAGAAATGGTAATATGAGATTAAGTGAAATTTCAAATGAGGATCTTGATTCCTTGAGGAAAGAAGAGATTGAATACTCTAATGTAAGTCGATAAAAAGAGAAAGTTTAAGCTTCTGCGCAATTTTTATCCCTAATAATCTGGAAAATCAAGCAAAGAAAAAGGCTTCACCCCAAAAATTAAAATAATTAATTTTGGGCAAAAACAAGTATTATTCAAGAAAAGGGGGGAAGCCTACTATTAATCATTTTCTAAAATAAATACTGTTTCCCCTGCATAAATTCTAGAATTGGAAACTCGAAATAAGTGCTCCTGGCATATTAGCACTGCAAATTTTAAAGCCTAGCTATCAGGACCTCCTGGATAAAGTATAGAGAATTATTTGACAGTACGAAAAGGTATAGGGAGGGATAAAAATGACAGAAGAAGTAATTGGTTGTCCTGAATGCGGCAGAATAAATGAATCCCCCAAAGGCATAAGACACTATATTAGTTGGATATTTGGAATTATATTTGGGGGAGTAGTATTTTTGGGATTTTTAAGTGGTTATACTGCCATAGAACCATTAATTATCCTAAGCCTGGCAACTGTTGGGTTTTTATCTTTAATATTAAGGTTATTAGTTATAAGTAATAGTACAAAAGATTACAACTGCCAGGATTGCGGTTATGATTTTTATAAGGAGAAGACAAAAGAAAATGAATCCATCAAAGTCTTTAGAAATGTTATTTTCGGCATGAAGGAGAAAGAGGTAAGAAAAGCTTTTAAAGAGAATGAAAAAATAGAAGAATCAGAAAAGGAATATTTATATAAATTAAACAAAAAAAGACGATTTTGGTTTGATACTGGAAATTTTCATTACAAAATTAGAACAAAGTTTATAGAAAATAAACTATATGAAATAAGATTAATTGCTAAAAATAGTTTTTCTAATTTCTCAGAGGTTTTAAAACAGATTAGCTTGCTCCATAACATGATTTATAGACAGTATGGCTCCCCATCTAAAGGCAGGTATCTGGAAAAATCAGATTTGCAGGAAGAGCAGGCACCAAATATCTTTAGGTGGGATGAGAATGATACAGGAACAGACGAAATAATAAAAATTGGCATTGCTAGAACTCAAAATGGATATAAACCAGTATTATCAATATATTCTTCAATTATAGCCAAAGAAGGACAAAATGATGTGAAAGACGAGGATAATTTTGCCAAAGAATTAGATCATGCTATTTAACAGCTGAGATTTAGCATTTTGTTTTGACAGGCACAGCAGACTTTAAACTAAAGAGTAGATAAATAAAAAAGCAGAAAATTTAAAGAGGGGAAATATTAAGAAGCCCGCCATAGTTGGCGGGCTGTTCTGCTGTCAGCTCTTTCTGATTGACTGTAATTTGTGCCGTATTTATCTGCTTTAACTGTTATTTTGCAAGTTACTCTTCATTTTCTTCTTCATCTTCCTCTATTTCGTCTATTTCTTCCTCAAACTCTTCTTCATCTTCTATGGGATCTTCTTCAAGGGGGTCCTCCTCTTCCATCTCTTCTAACTCCTCTTCTTCAGGAACGCCACAGGCAGCTGCTTCGAAGACGACAAGGGTTAGAACAATAGCCAGAGCAAAAAACTTTTGATATTTTCTCATTGTTGGCACCTCCATGAAGAACTTATTACTTTTTCATCCTGCAAAATGAGTATAAATAATGAATGTGATAATAATATGGCTCGAGTTTAAAATAACATTGGTCTATATCCGGTAAATTTAAGAGAATTATCATAATTATGCATAATCACTGTTTGAAATTAAATGTTTAAAACACAAAAAGGTCTATCTCACAAATTAATAACCAAAAACACACTACATGTATTATTTTATTGCCTTGCTTCCTACTATATATAGTAGCATAAAGAACACTTAATCTTTTTTGTTGGCAAACTATTAAATTTCAAAATTTTAAGTTAATAAAAGTTAGCTCTTGAGTGATGTTTGATTGGAAAAACCGGGATAAAGAGTATATAATAAGAAAAGGCATATAAAGAGCTCATATTGAAAGCTTTTTTGAGCTGATTTCCAGCGCTAAACTGTTTGAGATTTTTTATAGCACCTACCTTATGCAGCACAATCATGCAATAAAATCATCAGAATTGCTGAAATTGCTAAAATGGCATTCCGGAACAGGCCAGAGATAAATCAATAAATTCACCAGTAGAGCCAGGAGGTCACGAATGCAGCAGATTAAATTAGGCAGTCAAACCATTGACTATGAAGTGATCAGGACTGAGAGAAAAACTGTGGGAATCATCCTGGATAATGATAAAAACCTGACAATAAGATCACCCAGGAATACTGAGGAAGATGAAATCAGGAAGATCATCGAGAATAAGACTTACTGGATCTTAGAAAAACTTGCTGAGATTGATAGGATCAAACCTCCCACGGAGCCCAGGGAGTTTATCAGCGGGGAGAGGCTGCCCTATTTGGGCAGGAAATATAGAATTAAGACAACCGGGTCTGAGTCAATTAAGAAAGTCAATGTTATGCTATACCAGGGCAGGTTTATTATTGAGTATCCCAAAAAGCTGGAGGAAAACGATGAGAAGAGAAGGAAAGCTGTCAGGGATGAATTGATCAGCTGGTACAGAGAGCATGCCAGGGAGAAAATTGAGGAGAGAGTAAAGAAATACAGGAAAATCCTGGGAGTCAATCCTAACAATGTAGTCATAAAAAAACAGAAGAGAATCTGGGGCAGCTGCAGCGGCAAGAAAAACCTGAACTTTAACTGGAAGATTATCATGGCCCCGCTGGCAATTGTTGATTATCTGGTAGTCCATGAACTGGCTCATTTGAAGAACAGAAATCATTCCAGGCATTTCTGGCAGACGGTGGAGACTGTGATTCCTGATTATCAGAAGAGGCTGGAGGGGCTTAAAGTGAATGGCAGAAGGCTGGATTTTTAATCACGGGGAATTTTCGGATTTTAGAATTAACCGAGCATAGTTTATCTTCGGCAAGCTGCTAAACTCTAAATTTCCTTATACTATAAATACATTAAACTTTAAATTCCCTATATTTAACAGTCCATAAACCTTAAATTCCCTAAATTTTAAATCATTTAAACTAAAATTTCCTAAACTTCAAATTCCCTAAAATCTAAATCAGCTAAACCTCATTTCACTTTTTCTGTCATATCTATTTTTCCCTCCACATTTTCTGCGGGGATTTTATTTTTCTCTCTGCTAAAATCCCGGGTAATTGCCACTGTATAGACAATCAGGGCTGCCCAGATAAAACAGAAGCTAATGAGATGAGTTATTGAAAAATCCTCTCTAAAGAAAAATACTCCCAGAAAAAAACTTATTGTCGGGGCAATATACTGGAGAAAACCTATGGTTGAAAATTCAACCAGTTGAGTTCCCCGGGCAAACCAGAGCAAGGGGGTGGCGGTCACTACCCCGGAAAACAACAGCAGAACAAGCACCGATAAGGGAATAACTGTCAGACTGCCTGAGCCGGTAAGCTCAATCCGGCCGATATACAAAAGGGCCAATGGCGTAATCATTAAGGTCTCAAGGGCCAGGGCCGTGATAGTATCAATGCTGACAACTTTTTTCACCAGGCCGTAGAGGGCAAAACTAACTGCCAGGATTAATGCTACCCAGGGTATACTGCCATACTGTACTGTCTGGATTAAGACTCCTATTGCTGCCAGAATAAGAGCGATGATCTTACCTCTGTTAAACTTTTCTTTCAAAACAACCATGCTCAAAAGTGAAACGACCAGGGGATTAATATAATAACCCATACTTGTCTGCAGCACAAAATTGGCATTAACGGCCCAGATATAGGTATACCAGTTAATACTGACCAGGACTGCCCCGGCAAATACCAGCAGAGATTTCTGCCTGCTGGTGAGAATCTCTTTTAAAGCGCTGTAATTTCCCTTAATTATAAGCAG
>PWFW01000182.1 GCA_003554225.1 Halanaerobiaceae bacterium
AAATTTTGAGGCTATTTTGAGGTTATTTAAAATATAAATAGATCAGGTATAGTTAGATCAGGGTTAAATTTTTCTAATAGCTTTAATTTCTGTAATTTTATAAAATGAAAAAGAAGTGGTCAAAACTGTTGGAAATAAACTGGTCATTTTAGTTTAACATCTACAGCATTGTATGATGTTATACATTCAACATTTGAACATTGTGTTATAATCAAAAAGGAAGCTAGGATATAGCAATGTTTTCCTGAATATTTTTAAAAATCCTGAATTTGTAAGGGGGTTAGCTTTGATGAAATTGAGCAAAAGCAAGAGTTTTTATTTCAGGCACAGTGTCCTTCTGCTCTTGATATTTACTCTGATTTTCAGTTTTGCCGGTCAGGGGCAGGCAATTGAAGTGGGGGAAGCACCTCAGGAGGTGGATGATGTTTTTATCTACGAACCTGAGGGAGTCGAGGTTGATAGCTGGGTGGAGGAGCTGGAGATTCCCTGGCAGCTGATTTTTCTTCCTGAGAGTGAGAGAGCCTTAGTTACTGAACGGCCGGGCCGGATCAGGCTGATTGAAAATGGCAGTCTGGCTGAGGCAAACTATGCCGAACTGGATGTGGCTCATATTGGCGAGGGCGGTCTCATGGGCCTGGCTCATCATCCTGAATTTCCGGAAGAGCCCTATATCTATACAATGTATACCTATCAGCATGAGGATGGCAATTACTATAACCGGGTCTCCCGTTTGACCGATCGGGGTAGTTATGCTGACAGTGAAGAGGTTATTCTTGATAACATCCCGGCAGCCCGGATCCACAACGGCGGTCGGATCAGCTTTGGTCCCGATGACAGACTTTATATTACCACAGGAGATGCAGGTCAGCCAGATCTGGCTCAGGATCCTGATAATCTGGCTGGAAAAATTTTGCGGATTAATCCTGATGGCTCTCTGCCGGAAGATAATCCCTTCCCGGATTCGCCGGTTTACAGCTCAGGACACCGCAATCCTCAGGGTCTGGCCTGGAACTCGGCAGGAGATTTATTTATAAGTGATCATGGGCCTTCAGGTGAAAATGGTCTTCAGGCCAAGGATATGATCAAATTTATTGAGCCTGGAGGGAATTATGGCTGGCCGGAGCGAATAGGATATTTTGGTGATGGCGAATATCATGATCCTCTGATAATGTGGCCTGAGACTTCAGTTCCGCCTTCCGGAGCAGCCTTTTTTGATGATGTGCTTTATGTCGCTACTCTGAGAAGCAGAGCTCTGCTGAGAATTCCCTTTACTGGTGAGGAGGAGAACCGGTATCAGGCGGCTGAGATCGAGCGCTGGTTTGCCCGGGATGGTCGCACAGGGAGATATGGTCGGCTGCGGGATGTAAATGTAGGCCCCGATGGTAACCTCTATTTGCTGACCAGTAATCGTGATGGACGGGGCAGCCCTCTGCCGGGAGATGATAGAATTTATCGGCTGGAGATTGATAGGTAGACTGCTGTAAATATAATTTAAAACTAGCTGTTAACACAATTTAAAACTAATGGAAATATATTCAAGCGAAATTTAGGCTATTGGATATGCAAGATTAACTATTTGATATATAAGGTTAAGTAATTAAAATCAAAGCTTGAGCTGGAGAATATATAAGAATAAACTGCGTGGAAATATATCTTTATTCTGTTACAGAATACCACAGATATTCAGAAGAAAAATTTGCTGCTAACACTTGACAAATAAAGCTTTGCAGGTTATAATCAAATACGCAAAGAAACAAAAAAAATGAAATATATCAAGAAAATAGCTTGCAGCTGTGAAACTCGAGAATTTCCTGCAAGATGTTTTATGTGGTGGATGTAGCTCAGTTGGTTAGAGCGCAGGATTGTGGATCCTGAGGCCGAGGGTTCGAAACCCTTCATCCACCCCATTTTTTATTGATTTGATTTTTTGTTGATTTGATTTTAAGAGTTAATCCCCTTAAAGCAAACAGATGAAATAATCTGCTGCTCTCAGGGGATTTTTTTTTAATTGCGGCTTGGCTTGAACATAGTGTTTAATTTGGGTACGGTTAGATTCATTGCAATAATGGCGAAGGTGGTCCCTTCAGTAAATTCATAAACTCCCGGAGTCTGCCAGCCCCACCAGCGCATGGCCATGATAATGAGGCCGATACCGACTCCAAAGATAATCTGTCCCCGGGGATACCTGGGTGAGGTCATCGGATCGGTTGCCATAAAGAAAGCTCCCAGAATCAGGCTGCCGGCAAAGAAATGAAATAAGGGGTTCTGACCGGAGATCAGCGAAAGTACCAGCACTGTGGCCAGGATGCTGGCAGGAATTCTCCAGCGGGCATACTTCTTATAAATCAGATAGGCGGCCCCCAGAAGCAAAAGCAGGGCTGATATTTCCCCGATTGTTCCAGGAATTCTTCCCAGGAAGAGATCCAGCACCGGAGTTGTTTCCCCTGTTTCCCGTAAAATTTCCAGAGGGGTAGCAGCGGTTGCCATATCAACGGGACTGCGCCAGGGGAGAATCGAATCTGGAAAGATAAAGAGATAGAAAAGCCTGCCAAAGATAGCGGGATTGAAAAGGTTTTTGCCAAAACCGCCAAAAAGCTGCTTGCCGACAATTATGCCAAAGGCTGCTGATAGTCCCAGGGCATAGAGAGGAGTGGAAATTGAAACAGCCAGGGATAGCAGCAGACCGGTAACAGCAGCACTGCCATCTTTAACAGTAATTTTTTGACCGGTAATCTTCTGATAGATAGCTTCAGCTGCAACTGCAGAAGCAACACCGGTTAT
>PWFW01000117.1 GCA_003554225.1 Halanaerobiaceae bacterium
AGGGTCTTTTAAGCAAATTCGAGGCCGCCTATGGCCTTCTGAAGGGTGAAAAACAAGTACGGTGAATAACTGCATATTCCGCTCGAATTGGACACCGATTCCGCTAGAAGTCGATCAGTAATTCCGCTGGGAATCGATCACCAACTTAGCAAAGCGGCACTGAACAAACCCATTTCAAAAAGTGATCGATCTAGTTAATTTTTCAGTTGAGTTACTTGTCTTTAGTTGTACCACATTGGTTATGTTTGTTCAATTTATTTTTACGCATGGTTTCCCCCTTTAAGAAGATTTTGTAAGAGCTATGAATTAACCGATCTAAGATAGCATCTGCAATGGTGGGTTCACCAAGTACAGCGTGCCAGTGCTCAATCGGTAGCTGACCGGCAACAATTGTTGAAGCACTGTCAATACGGTCATCGATAATTTCAAACAGTTCCTTGCTTTCAACAGGTGTTAAGTGTTCCATTCCAAAATCATCGATGACCAGGAGGTTTGTCTTTGCAATTTTACTGGCTAGTTTAGGATAAGTACCATCACCACGGGAAATTTTTAAATCAGATAGCAGTCCTGATAACCGATAATATCTGGTACCAAACCCTAGTCTGCAGGCTGAATTACCCAGGGCACAGGCAAGATAGGTTTTACCAGTGCCCGTAGGGCCAGTCAGAAGAACATTTCGGTGCTCTAAAAGCCAGTTGCCTTTTCTTAGGTCTAACATTAGCTTCTTGTCAAGCCCACGAGGTTGCTGGTAATCAATGTCTTCAATGCAGGCGTTCACCTTGAGCTTAGCACCTTTCAGAAGGCGTTCTAGCTTTCGGTTTTGGCGACGGGTCCACTCGTAATCAACTAAAAGACCTAATTGCTCTTCAAAAGAAAGATCATTGTCTGCTTGGCTCGTTTGATTCAAAAGACATTCAGCCATACCATGGAGCCTTAACTGCTTAAGTTTTTCAATGGTTTGTTGGATTAACATGACTTGTCCTCCTCACTTTTGTAATAGGAGGCACCGCGGATGTTACTATGACTTGGCAGTGGTAAAACGTTCTGTTTCTCAGGCTCTACTAAGTCCAGTCCATTCTGTAAAATAGATTTTACACTTCCGTAAGAGAGACCATTGCAGTCAATAGCCCTACTACAGGCAACTTCTAAACGGTCGCTGCCGTACTTGTCACCTAATCGAATGATACCCAAACAGGACCGGTAAGCCTGTTCTGGATGTGCTTTTTGATTCAACAATTTTTCAACCAAACTAGCAGTGGATTCACCAGATTTTTTTGCCCAATTAATGATGCGTGTAGGGGTCCATTCAAGGTGTTTACGATGAGAGTCCGGCATGTGTTCGGGATTTGTGCTACGTTTTCCTGTACCGCTAAGCCTGGTATGACTGGTTATTCTTTTGCCTTTATGTAAAATTTCTACCGTAAAAGTAGTGAATCGTACGTCTACCTTTTCTCGAACCAACTGATAAGGAACACTGTAGTAATTTTTCTCCAGTTCTACGTGATAGTCAATATTCACCTTAAGCGTTTTCCACTGGGCAAAGATATATCGTTCAGATGGTAGAGGCAATAAAGCTTTCTTGTCTAATTCTTCGTACCAGCTTTTTCGGGAACCGTCTAGCTTTTGGAATGGCTTTTCATTCAATGTCTTCAGCTCTTTTGAAATCGTTCGATTCAGCTCTTTAAGGCTGAAAAAAGTACGATTGCGAAGCCTGGCTAATATTTGCCGTTCTACGTGTAAGACAGCATTTTCAACCTTGGATTTATCTCTTGGACGATAGGGTCTACTTGGCATTACAACACAGCCGTAATGTTCTGCCATTTCATGATAGGTGGGGTTAGCATCCGGTTCGTAACGACAAGACCTGCTAATCCCTGAACGTAGATTGTCTGGTACAATAATTTCTGAAACACCTTGAAAAAACTCAAAAGACAGAGAATGTAAGTGTATCCAGTTTCGTAGTTCTTGCGAGAAAGTTGCTTGTACAAAAGCATAGTTACTTGCACCTAATACAGCAATGAAGATTTGGGCCGGTTTAGTCACACCGGTTTTAGGATCTTGAATATCTACTGTTTGGCCAGCAAAATCAACAAACATCTTTTCACCGGCCTTGTGATCTTGACGCATGGTAGGTTCAAGTTTTTTACGCCAGTTCTGATAGAGCTCGCAAAAATAGCTGTAACGATACCCTTTGGGATGTGACTCTAAATACTCTTCCCATAATAACTGTAGGGTAACATGAGGACGTTTTAACTCCTTGTGTATCGCACTCCAGTCTGGTATCGGTTTAGCATCGATTCTAGTTGCAGTTGAATAAAGCGCGTTTTCCAAATTTAAGTCATTCATATCTTCTGGTAACGGCCATGATAGACCCGCTTTTTCGGCTTTATTGACTATCAATGAAACGGTACTAGGCGAAACTTTGACGCTTTGTGCGACCTGTCGATTGCTTAAACCTGAGGCATTCAAGCGCAATATTTCTTTAATTTTTCGCATGGATAACCTTCCCTTCTTTTTAGCCAAGGTTTTCTTACCTCCCCATTACCCAGTTTTTTAAAGGGTTCCGCAAGGAAGTAAAAAAACCTGCTTTAAAATGACGGTTATCCAGCGCCAGCTCTACTGTTCCGTTGCTTCGATCACCTATTCCGCTAAAACCTAAAAAAGTGTCCAGTTGTTAGCGGAATGAGTGATCGATCTACTCCGGAATGGGTGATCGATCTGGGGCGGAATCAGTGATCGATTGATTCCGGAATCACTGATCGACCTGAACCGGAATACGCA
>PWFW01000191.1 GCA_003554225.1 Halanaerobiaceae bacterium
CATTTACACGGATCCAAGCAAAGTACAATCGATCGACTTTGCGGGTGAGTTCTTTTCAGTACCTGGGCCACATGGATGTGAGCCATCACCGCAACGAACGCCTGTTTTGTATCAGGCTGGCTCCTCCGACCGCGGCCGTGACTTTGCCGCCAAGAATGCAGAGGCGGTCTTCGTAAGCCAACCAACGGAGCGCGGTGTTCGTGACTACATGGACGATATGCGTGACCGGGTGGCAAAATTCGGTCGCGACCCAGGTTCGATTGCGTTCTTTCCTGGAATTGTTCCGATCGTCGGTGAGACCGAAGAGATCGCACAGGCAAAGTATGAATCGTACAAAGCTCAAATCGATGTTGATGGAACACTTGCGCTGCTTTCGGGATTTATTGATATGGACCTGTCTGAAATAGATCCTGACCAGAAAATCGAACATATCGAAACCGATGCAATCCAAGGAACAATGAATGCGTTCACGAAATCCGATCCTGACAAAGAATGGACCGTTCGTGAGGTTGCACAGTTCTCTGGACTTGGCTCAACTTCTCCGATCATTGTTGGCACGCCAGACACGATTGCGGATGAATTCGAACACTGGTTCACAGAAGTCGGAATTGACGGATTTAATATCAAAGAGGTTGTTCGCCCCGACAGTTTGACTGATTTTGTTGATTTAGTTGTCCCTGAGCTTCAATCGCGGGGACTTGTTCGAGAGGCCTACAAAGGGTCTACGCTTCGAGAATCCATATTTGGTGCTGGAAACGCTCGATTGCGGTCTGATCACCCTGCTAACCAACCCCTCTAACCCATTTATTTATTATTATTGTCATAATCTACCCGGCATATTTAAGTTACTACACTCGGTTGTATCATATGACGCTTCGCTTGGAGGGCCGAAGCGTCAGCGGGGACCAATGGGCTGTTTGCCTACGCGACCCACCATTTCTCTCGCGTGGGCAAACGGCCTTTTTTCCTACACAACAATCTGCTTAGTTTGAGTGATACTCCTGAGCGTGTAAAAACAATTATCATTTTGTTGTCTATTGTTTATTTTTACTACCGAACCGCTCCTCGTATTGGCTAGCCAACATATTTACGCTGTATTCATGACTGGACTGCAAATACTACTTCTTGACACACCAATCGACTACACTGTCCGCGAGAGCGCCCGTGCCAAACACGCCCAGATTCATGTTGATCTTCGCGGAGTTGTGGTTATACTTCCGCTGGACAGCACAAGAGATCCAGAGGCAGTTCTGCGGACAAACGCGGAATGGGTTCGGGAAAAACAATCTCATTTCAGCCAACTTTCCACACGCCTTCCCGATCGAATATTCAAGTGTGGTGCAACGTTACCGTATCGGGGAATACCACATACGATCATCATCGAGACACGATCGTACTCGGTCGTTGATCCCACAAGACGTGAACTCAGGCTTGCAGCCCACCATGTCAACCACACAAGCGTCAAGCGAGCAGTTGAGACGCTGTACCGACGAACTGCTCGAACTACGTTTGAAACCCATGCAACTGAGATCGCTGCGGAGATGGGTGTTCAATATCGTCGACTCGAAGTTCGGAATCAACGTACAAAGTGGGGCAGCTGCTCATCGACCGGGACGATCTCACTTAATTGGCGACTGATCATGGCACCACCAGCGGTGCTTCGCTACGTGGTCGTCCACGAACTAGCACACCGTATAGAAGCAAATCACAGCGATCGGTTCTGGTTTATTGTTGAACGGTATGAAACTGACTATGTTGAGCACAACCAATGGCTCAGCGAAAACAGGCACAAACTCATCTTCACTCGTGAGGATTGCTGAGAAACGAGCCGTCGAATAAGCCTCAACGTGTTTGTCCGTCTGTATGCGAGGGATGGGATTCGAACCCATGGACCCCTACGGGAGCGGGTCTTAAGCCCGCCGCTTTTGACCTAGCTCAGCCACCCTCGCTCAAATTATATAAATCAAGCACCCTTCAAACCAATTTCGTTTTCGAGGGAGGTTTTCTCCCGAAATAAAACAGTTTATAAATGTTCTGTAAATGGGTGTTTTTGTAAGTATAAGTTTCATAAGTTATCTCATAAACGCACATATATTTTGTATTTGGCTTAACATCTGGTCAGGTTATCTGGGTATGTATGCGTATAGATAATATTTCACATGACAAATAAAACCGTGCTATCGGAAAGCATAAATACCCCAAACTTTGTCCTGTTTATATGGCGTTTCGTAAAAAAAATAGACGTGAATTTATTCGGGCAGCAGGGGCAACCGGGCTTGCGATCGGTGTTGCAGGTTGTTCGAGCAATGGTGACGGAAACGGAAACGGTGTTTCTGGTGCAGAGGAACTTGGCGAACAAGTCCGAGAGATCAATTTTGTTATACCAACATCCGGTGCAAACCCATTCCGTAACGAAATTGGGGTGATTACCGCAGAAAACTGGGAAGAGATTGGGTTTGAGGTTGACCTCGAAGAGCTTGAGTTCGGAGCACACGTTGACAAAGCGGTTGTCGAGCAGGATTTTGATGCATCCCTCCTTGGATGGGGTGGTACACCAGAGCGTATTGACCCTGACATCTTTATCTTCGATATGCACCACTCCTCAACGACGGGAGAGGGTGGACGAAACACTCCAGGATACTCAAATCCGGAGTACGATGAGCTTGCAGAGCTCCAAGTGACACAGGCAGACCCAGACGAACGACGGGAGACGGTGTTTGAGGCACAAGAGATTCTTGCACGAGACCAGCCTCGTACCTACATTGCAAACGAAGGCGGAA
>PWFW01000034.1 GCA_003554225.1 Halanaerobiaceae bacterium
CAACAGTTTTTTCTGGGTGGAAATACTCAAAAAGCAATTACAAAACAATCGAATAACCGATACACAAAGAGTATTTATATAAAGATAAGATTAGCAAACAAAAAGTATTATTTCAAAGAAAAGATAAACAAACAAAGAGTATTTATATGAAGAAAAGATAAACAAACAATATTTAAGTAAAGAAAAGATTAGCAAACAAAGTGTATTTATACAAAGAAAAGAGAATCAAACAAAAAGTATTTATATGAAGAAAAGATAATCAACATGATATAAAAAGCTAATATGTAAAACTAGAAGCTGCAAAATTTGTCAAGAAATATTATTGCAAACCGTTGAAAATGTCGAAAAAAAGGGGTGGAACCCGGTACCACCAAATATGCCGGCGGTGGGTACCACCAAATATGCCGGCGCCAACAAATACACAAGAGGTGATTAGCATGAAAAAAATTGCGATTCCCACAGAAAATGGTAGAGTTGCGGCTCATTTTGGCCGCTGTCCTGAGTATACCCTATTTCAGACAGCAGAGGGTGAGGTAATAAATAAAGAAGTTATCGATAATCCCGGGCATCGGCCGGGTTTCCTTCCCCGATTTCTTGCCGAACAGGGGGTTGACTGCATAATTGCAGGTGGCATGGGAAGAAAAGCAGTCAATCTTTTTAGGGAAAATGAGATTGAGGTGCTGACCGGAGTTGAGGGTGAGGTCGATTCCTCGATACAGGCCTTCTTAACTGATGAGCTTGAAGTTAGAGGCAATATCTGTGACCACTCTGAAACTGACGGCAGGCATCATACTCAAGGAGGCTCTCATGGTTGCCATTCTTAATTTATAATTCCAAGCCCCAAACCTGAACCGTTAAACCACTAATTTCCCCTCCAGGTGGCCGCTGCGGCAGTCTGGCTGGTGATAATTTAGGCCGGGAAAGGAGCAAATTTAAATGAGAATTTTTGGACCGGTGCCATCCCGCAGATTGGGACGGAGCCTGGGTATCAACAATGTAGCTTCCAAAACTTGCAGTTATTCCTGCCTCTACTGCCAGCTTGGGAGGACCCGTCATATGCAGCTGACCAGACAGGCCTTTTATGAACCCGGGGAATTGCAGGCTGAGCTGGAGCAGACAATCAGCAAGCTAAAGGAAGCAGGAGAAGAGATCGATTACCTGACACTGGTCGCTGATGGGGAGCCAACCCTGGATGCCAATCTGGGTCGGACCTTGGAAATATTGCGGCAGACCGGCTACAAAACCGCCGTTATTTCGAACTCCTCCCTGCTGACAGAGCCAGGAGTTGCCGAAGAACTGGCAAAAGCTGACTGGGTTTCCCTTAAATGTGATGCCGTTAGTGAAGAAGTTTGGCGGAAAATAAATAGGCCCCACGGCAGATTGAATCTGGAAGATATTAAAGGAGCGATGAAGAACTTTGCTGGAAGTTTTACCGGGGTTCTGGTCACAGAAACCATGCTGATCAGAGATATTAATGACAGCAAAGCTGAGGCAGGCAAAAAAGCCAAGAAAGAAGGCCGTAAGATTGCTGAGTTCCTCAAGGAGATCAGCCCCGACATCTCCTATGTAGCTGTTCCGACCCGGCCCCCGGCTGAAGAGAGAGTAAGATGTCCGGAAGCCGATAATATCAATATTACCTTCCAATTATTCTGCCAGGCGGGACTGAAGACTGAATATCTGCTGGGCTATGAGGGCAACAGATTCTCCAGTACCGGTGACCTGGAAAGGGATTTGCTCCAGATAGCCGCGGTCCATCCTCTGAAAAAAGAAGCGGTAGAAGAACTGATAAGAAAATGCGGGGTGACCTGGGATCAGGTTGATAAAATGATCCAGGAGGAAAAAATTGAAGAGGTTAAATACCAGGGAGAGAAATTTTATCTGCGGAAGTAACTGGTGGTACCGGCGAAAGTAATTGGTGGTGCCGCAATTGGCGGTACCCAATTGGCGGTACCGGGTTCCAACCGTTTTTTCGACAAAAAAACAGGTTGTGTCTTTCGGGAACTGGGGTATTGAGATGGAAAAGGTATATGGGGTAGTTTATCTGAGTTGGTGTAGGGGGTAAATGACTGAATATTCATAGAAGAGAGACGGGGCACACAAAGGTTCTGGCAAGTAAAGCAGATTTTTTCTGCTTTTACGAAATTTTTATCCGGTCTTTTTCCTTTAATTGCAGAATATGATTTGGTAATTACAGAATATGATTTGATAATTACAGAATATGAATAGGTAATTGCAAAATATGAATGGATAATGTGTTTGAAGATTCCAATTTTAAAAGGAATTTAGAGATTTAACTTTTTTCGAATTCTTTATTATTAACCATCAGTATTTTTAACCAAAAGTTTATTAACCATTAGTTTTCGAGTCTTTAAGAAGATTCATGAAATAAACTTAAAGTAGCAAATTATGTCAGGAAAAATATCGCTGTATATTGATTGAAAATGTCACATCTCGAACTTGAAAATATCACATCCCGAAATTGTCGCAAAGTGATCGGGACCTGATAAGTTATATCGAAATTGCCTGAATAGCAGGTGAACAGCTGAATTTCAATATCAAATGAAGCAACAAACATGCTAAAAATGTCGAAAAAACGGGTGGAACCCGGTACCAACCGTAATCGCTACCGACCATAATCGCCCTAACCGCTCTTCTCCGCCACCTCCGCCAGGGTTAGCTCCTTAAGCTCGGCCTCCATTCCCCGACGGTAGTGCTGGTAGACCCTTTTCATTTCGGGGTCGGCAAAGATGCTGTCGATCTGGAGGTCG
>PWFW01000056.1 GCA_003554225.1 Halanaerobiaceae bacterium
TCGACAGTAGCGGTGGTAGGAGCTACAGGGTTACTCATGCTGAAAACTATCTCTACAGGAACATTAGAATCTCCAACATCCCAGTTAACCGGATAATCATCAGGATCAGCAATTACATCGATATCCTGGAAAAGTGCCTCGTTAACAATATCTCCAGCTACGTTCACTTCTGCAAGTTTTTCGTATTCAAAGATTAAATGTTCTGCTACTGGGTATACTGTAGAATCCGCTCCGTCAAAGGCCAATGTAGCATCTTCTAGGAGGGTTATACCTTGTGGTTTCTCAATAGTAACTCCGTCCATTGTGGCAAATTCAGGGACCCAGATTCCACCAAGGCTCTCATCAAACCCTACTCCAATTATTTCTGGGAATACTGATGCTGTTCCATCTATATAAGGGGTTAACTCTACGTCTCCTCCACCGGTCAGAAGGCCGCCTTCAACTCTACCTTGGAGTAAAAGACGCATACCAGATAAAAATGCTCCCGAACTTGATGGAAAATCTTTAACTTCTAATGCTGTATCTTCCATCCAGCTTACATTTCTTATAATTGCAACAAAATCCTCTTTCGGGTCTACTTCTTCCAATAGACCGAAATGTGCTTTACCCAGAACTGGGTTAACTGCTTTAAAAATAACCTCATTTTCGTCTGGAGTTTGAATGTTTTCAATTTCAAAATCCAGGTCTTTGATAATAAAGGGGTGGATAGCAGTATACCCTTCATGGTCCCCTTGGTTGATGACAACCTGTCCAATTCCCTTTAGAGCATTACCTTTCCCATCAATTTCTACAATTCCCTCCCGGATAGTAAGAACTCTATTTTTTATCTCTGCATCATTAAGCAATACAATTTTGCCCTCAGTAAAGTCCAGCCAATTTTCGCCCATACCTGCCACACCGCCATCAACATCAATAACCAGGTCCTTGAAAAATACAGTTCCGTCAATTCTTATCAGGTGCTCATATTTTTTTGCGGTTAGCCCGGTTACCTGCAATCCATGGCCAAAGTTAACATCTCTCACGTCAGCACCGGTTACATCCAGTATACCCTTTACCCCATCAGGGAAGGATAGTGTTCCAGGCTTAATTTCTGTTTTAAAGAAATGCTCTTTACCAACTAGCTTATCAGTAACCGTGACAGTTCTATAGTTATAGATGGTTACACCTGCATTTAGGGTTAGCTTTTCATTAAAGTTCAATTCACCGAACTTGACCTTTTCACATTCTACTTCCGTATCAATATTAAACGTCAGTCGATCAAGTTTGGAACCATTATGAATCCTGGCGGTCGGGCTAACCGGACCTACACCGGTAACATTAAAAACCGCTTGCCCTCTTATCTTGCCCACCTCTACCAGAGGTTTTTGCAATTGAATGCTGAAGCTATCCTTTTTACTATAATCAGGATTAATATCCAGGAACTGCTCTGTTGCTCCTCTGGCTATTGTGAAGTCACCATTTAAATTCAAGATGGCTTTAAGGCCACTAACAATTATAAAGCCCTCCGGACCATTAAAAGCACCATGGGTCCAATTTACTTCGACAGGGGCTTCAATCCAAACTCCTCCAACTCTTTCAAAAGAAAGCTGTTTTAAGTTCAATCCATCAACATAATAGGAACTAGAGGGTCCAGACTTTTTAAAACCATAATAATCGCTTACCCGTACTCCCTGTACTCTCTCGCTTCCATTTTGTAGTCCACCGGGGAACGAAATATTCTCAATATTGATATTTTCCATAGGATAATCAGAATCGGTTGCCAGGGAAGGGTCAATCAGAATACTGCCGTCAATGGTTCCATTTTTGATAGTAATATTACTTAAGGGTTTCTTATCTCCTCTGAGCAGAATATAGGGAGAGGAAGCAAAACTAGTTGTTTTACCTTCTAGATCAGGGTATTTCCCCAGAGTAAGTTTCTTGTTATTCAAATCCAGGTTCAGACCGTCGTAGTTAAGGAGATCTTCGTCAAGAGGGAAGTCGGGTGCGATGTCCTCGGTAAACATGATGTCGGTGTCACCGCGTTCCAGTGCTTCGAAGAGTTCAGAGCTGTCTGCTACCTTGGTTACATCCGCTTCTTTTACTTTAAAGGTAAATTCATTTTCCACCCCGGTGTCCAGGCGCTTAAAGCCCACTACCTGATCTTTTTGAGCCTCTGTCCAGGTTCCGTAGGTGATTTCTGCAGTTATGGTAATAGCTGTACCAGCAGGAAGGTTATCTGTTGCTGTTAACATTACTCCCCATGCTTCCTGAGAAAATTGGTAGTCAGCAGTGGCCGGAGCGGGATCAATGTCTATTATATTTATGCCTTTCAGGGCTTTGAGATCTACTACTACCTTACGCCCTTCATTCAACCCGGTTTCACAGAGAGTGAATTTAATATCCATCTCTTTGTCTTCACCATATACCAGGTCGTCTGCATGAAGGTCAGTGAAACTTCCCAGATCTACAACTTCAGCAGTTCTTACCCTTGCGCCCTCCAGGGGATTGTCAGAGGTATCGCGAAGGTGACGGTCCTTCTCCGGATTCAGTAAATCTGCATCCAGAGTTACCACTACTTCATCGTCCTCATCAAACAATTCAGCTACATCTATTTTCAGCTCCAGAACTGCTCCTGCATCATCTTCAGCAATCCCATCTTCAGGGATAAGCAGCTCGTCAAACATCCAGCCTTCTTTAATTGTCCTTGCCGTTCCATTAACGGTTACCCGGATATCATTTGCTTCAAATCCGTAACCATCAGTGTGAACCGGTTCGCTGAA
>PWFW01000149.1 GCA_003554225.1 Halanaerobiaceae bacterium
AATTCTTCCCTGGCATAATCTATTCCCAGGTCACACTGATAGCCGGTTATATTGGTGATCTCTCCGTTCTGAGACTGCACTCTAACCCGGCAGCCCCGGGGACAGTTGACACAGACGATGGTATTCTCGTGGGTATCATTGTTTTCCATCTTTTTCAGCTCCTTCTGCTGCAATTGAAAATTCCAGTTTGCCGGTCCCCTCAGGAATTAAAGACTCTGGGAGTTTTACCGTTTCCATCTCTCCCGGCGTCACTATCTCTCTGCCAAATCTGGCAATCTGGCTGCCGGTTTCATCGCTGATAACAATTTTGATGTTTTCCCGGGGTTCATCAACCCGGAGAAAGTGCCTGATAAGCTTGCGGCTTTCATCCCGATAGCTGATCTTATGGGGAATGACAAAATTGATCCCTTTACCGGCTTCTATGGTGATTTCCCTCTCTCGTTTATTGAGATTATCAGCGAGATAACCGGCAGCAGCCCGGGCGGCAACCTCAGCCTCCTCACTGACATAGTCAACCAGGTCATGGACCTGAAGCACATTGCCGCAGGCATAAACACCTGGTATTTCGGTTTCTCTCAGCTCATTGACAGGAGGCCCCTGAGAACCGGAGGCCAGCTTAAGGCCCATCCCCCTGCTGAGTTCATTTTCAGGTATCAAACCAACCGAGAGAAGCAGGGTATCGCATTCAACTTTCTCTCTGGTCTCGGGAAGGGGGTTGAAATTATCATCGACCTGGACCACATCAACTGCCTCAAGCCTCTGTTTTCCGTAGATATAATCAACAGTATGCTGCAGTTTGAGGGGGATCCCGAAATCATCGAGACACTGAACTTTGTTTCTCACCAGTCCGGAGGAATAGGGCATTATCTCCAGCACTCCCTTGACCTCTGCTCCCTCCAGGGCCATTCTCCGGGCCATTATCAGGCCAATATCGCCGGAGCCCAGTATGACCACCTCTCTGCCTGGAAGATAGCCCTCAATATTGATAAAGCGCTGGGCGGTGCCGGCGGTCAAAATCCCGGCAGGACGGGTTCCCGGTATTTTAATGGCTTCCCTGGTCCTCTCCCGGCAGCCCATGGCTAAAATGATGGCCCGGGCTTTAATAAAAATCATGCCTTCCTCTTCATTGATGGCGGTGATTTTATTGTCCGGAGAGATATTGAGCACCATGGTTTTCAGCCTGATTTTAACGCTGCTTTCCCGGACATCATCGATAAATCTTTCGGCATATTCCGGGCCGGTTAATTCTTCTCCGAAATAATCCAGGCCAAAACCATTGTGAATGCACTGCTGCAGAATACCTCCCAGGTATTCATCTCGCTCCAGCAGCAGAATATCTTCAACTCCTGCCTTCTCGGCTTCCAGAGCGGCGGCCAGTCCGGCCGGTCCGGCTCCTATGATTACCAGCTGATGTTCTCTTATCATTTTTTATCACCCAATCCATAGACAAGATCTCGATCCGGTTTGACATCCTTGACCCGGGCCCAGAGTATTTCAGATCCCGGGCCGCTTTTGGTAACTTCCAGAGGGGAAATCCCCAGCTCTTCGGCAATTATCTCGGCTATCCGGGGACCGCAAAAGCCTCCCTGACATCTGCCGCCTCCCGCCCTGGTCCTGCGCTTGATGCCGTTTAAGGTCGGAGAGGTGAATTCTTTTTTAAGTTCGGCCACTATCTCCCCCCGGGTAACATGCTCGCAGCGGCAGATAATCTCGCCGTAGTCGGGGTTCTGGAGAAAGATATCCTGCCACTTATCCAGTTTCTCCTGATAATCCTGAAAGCTGGGCAATTTTTTAAGCTTCGGATCAAAATCTCCCTCCTTCAGGGTTAATTTTTCCGGCAGCTCAGAAGCAATGTCAGCCAGTATATTTCTAACCATGGTGGCAATTGCCGGGGCTGAGGAAAGCCCGGGGGACTGAATTCCAGCCACATCGATAAAACCAACCGGCTCCTCCAGGGCCTCAATTTTAAAGTCATCTCCGGGGAGTGCTGCTCTTAAGCCGGCAAAGGAGGCTATTACTCCCTGAGGTGGGAGATCGGGGTAGAGCGCTCTGCCTCCCTCCCAGATCTCAGCCAGCCCTTCCCGGGTTACGGCCAGATCCTCCTTATCTTCAACGGGATTGGAGTTGGGCCCCAAAAGCAGATTGCCCTCAACGGTGGGGGTGATTAAAATTCCTTTGGACTCCTCGCTGGGCATGGGAAAGATGACATGCTTGACCAGATCACCGTATTCCTTATCAAAGAGATTATATTCTCCCTTGCGGGGTATAATTTCATAGCTCTCTCCCACCAGGGCCGCTATTTCATCGGCATATAAGCCGGCGGCATTGATCACCACCCGAGAGCTCAGCTCGCTGCCGTCCTTCAGGACAACAGCTGAAACCGCCCCGGAATCACATTTAATATCGACAACCTCGGACATAAGCCTGACCTCTGCTCCGTTTTTTACAGCATTTTCAGCCTGGGCAATGGTCAGAAGATAGGGCGAGATGATTCCGGCGGTAGGCGCATAGAGAGCAGCCCGGGCTTCAGGGTGAATTTCCGGCTCCTTCCGGTGGAGCTCCTCCCTGCTGAGAATTTCCAGGCCGGTAATGCCCTTCTCCTGGCCAGCCTCTTTTTCTTTTTTCAGTTTGCTGATATCCTCTTCGGCAAAGGCAACCACCAGGGAACCGATGCGCTTAAAGGGCACCTTAAGGTTCCTGGCTATCCTGTCAAACTGAGGATTGGATTCAATATTGAGCCGGCTTTTTAAAGTTTC
>PWFW01000301.1 GCA_003554225.1 Halanaerobiaceae bacterium
AAGATGAGGATATAGCCAGAGAAAACATAAAAAGAATACTGGCCGGTGAAGATCTGAAAATGACAGTTAAAAATCGCCGCAAAAATGGTGAAGCAGTACATGTTCATATTAATGAAACCAGAATTACATTATCTGATGGCAGTAATGGTATACTGTCGATGTGTGTTGATATTTCAGAACTTAAAGAAAAAGAAAAGGAGTTGAAGTATTTAAGCTATCATGATGGCCTGACCGGGCTGTATAACCGCTACTATGTGGAAGCAGAGATGGACAGGCTTGATACTAAACGTCAGCTGCCCATCAGTGTAATAATGCTGGACATTAATGGGCTTAAGCTGGTGAATGATACCTACGGCCATGATAAAGGGGATAAGTTATTAATTAAAGTTGCAGAAATTATCAGAGATAATATCAGGCAGGAAGATATTGTTGCTCGCTGGGCCGGAGATGAATTTGTAATAATTCTACCTCAAACAGACAACCGGTATGCCAGGGAGATCTGTCAGCGGATCGATGAAGCCTGCAAGGAGGCAGACTTTAATAATATTCCTATATCTCTGGGTATAGGCGTTGCTACTAAAAGCAAAATTGAAGAGGATATTTTTGATGTTCTCAATAAAGCTGATGGAGATATGTATAAAGATAAACTGGCTAAGAGAAGGAGCGCCAAGCACAGGCTTGTCAGGAATTTGCTAAATACCCTGGTGGCAAAAAGTAATGAAACCAAGGGTCATGCTGTTAGAATGACAGAATTTGCTCACAGTTTAGGAGAAGAGATAGGCTTAAGTAAGGAACAGCTGAATAATCTTTCCATGCTTGCTACCCTGCATGATATAGGAAAGGTTACAATTCCGGAGGAAATTCTAATAAAGCCAGGCAGATTGAGCGAGGAAGAAAAAGAAATTATTAAAGAACACCCCGAAAAGGGTTACAGGATAGTTGCTTCAATTGACGAATATTCTCATATAGCAAAATATATTCTTTATCACCATGAAAAATGGGATGGCAGTGGTTATCCCGAGGGTCTTCAGGGGGAGGAGATTCCACTTTTATCCCGGATTATAGCTGTGGTAGACGCCTATGATGTTATGACTGGTGGCAGGCCTTATCAGAAGGCTAAAAGCAGAGAAGAGGCTGTGGCAGAGTTGAAAAGCTGTGCAGGAAATCAGCTTGACCCTGAACTGGCAAAGGTTTTTGTCAGGCTTATAAATGAGAGTAAGATTTAGTTCTGGAGGTTTATTCCGATGAATGAAAGTGATAGGCATGATTCCCAGCCCTCAAACTGTCATGATTTTTACCTGGATGCTGAAGAAACTGACTGCCAGAGCTGTGAACTGCAATCCAGCTTTAACTGTCATCCAACAGCAGAAGATCATAATTTTTACCGGTTCAATTTACTCCCCACCATTATAACCGGACTGCTGGGAATGGCCGGAGCCTTGGTAATACTTAAAAACTGGCTGCCGCTGATTATAGTTGCGGCAGCCAGCTTCATTTTCTGGGGACTGGGATTAGAGGTCAGACTTCTCTGTACCCACTGTCCCTATTACGGCAAAGAAGGTGATAGGTTAAAATGCTGGGCTCTGAGAAAGTATCCCAAAAGGTGGAAATACCGACCCGGTCCCTTAAGCAGAGCTGAAAGAGCCCTGATCTGGCTTATGTATGCCGTTATTGCTGGCATACCTCTGCTTACAATGGCTTCCGGAGCTGGTATTGTTATATTAAACTATCAGGATTATAGTTTTCTTGCGCTGCTGGGCACCGCCGGATTATTAATAGCTTATATTTTCTCGGGAGTTCATATGCTGATGGTTAAAAAAAGAGTTTTTTGTTCAAAGTGTGCTAATATATACTGCCTTTTAAATGAAGCACCACCTAAATAATTTTAGTATCAGCCGTTCTGTTGCAAGGATTAAATCCCATTGTCAGACAGCCGTTTCCCGGACTTTATAACATCATGAAAAGACTCTGCTAAAAATTAATTAAAAGAGGATGATAGCAAATGAGAGATTTCAATTTAGAGCTGTCAGAAAAAATTATCAGAGAAATTGAGGATTTTGTTAAAACTGATAAAGCCAATAGATTGGTTCACCTTGATAATGAGAGGATATTTTCTGAGCCTCTGGTAGGATTTGCCAGTGGCAGTGATCCTTTATTTGCAAGATACAGGGATATTATTGGAGATTTTCATCTGACTCCATTGGAGTGGCTGGAAATACTTCCAGCAAGTAAAGATAATGAAGCAGAAAATATTACTGTGATCAGCTGGATTTTACCTATATCAGAAAAAACTCGAAGATCCAATGCCAGAGAAGATAAAACTCCCTCCCGGGCCTGGGCTCACACCAGAAACTGCGGGGAGAAGTTTAATGACAGGCTGAGAGAGCGGGTAGTTATGTATTTACAGAAGGAGGGTTATCAAGCTGTTGCCCCCATGCTGAGGGACGAATTTGCCAGAAAAGAAAGCCTCCGCTCGGGAATGGCTTCCAACTGGTCGGAAAGACATGCTGCCTATGCGGCTGGGCTGGGCACCTTTGGGCTCTGTGATGGCCTGATAACTCAAGCCGGCAAGGCCATGCGCTGCGGTAGTGTAGTTGCAGGTGTTAGTCTTAAATCCACGGAGAGGAAATATTCGAATCATCAGCAGTACTGTTCTTTTTTAAGCAGGAACAGCTGTGGTAAATGCAGGGAAAGGTGCCCGGCAGGAGCCATAACCGAAGATGGACATGATAAGGAGCTTTGCTCAA
>PWFW01000253.1 GCA_003554225.1 Halanaerobiaceae bacterium
TCGTCAAAAAATTGAATTTTGCCGAGAATGAGGCTCGCTATGAACTTGTTATATCCGGCGGGCACCATCATCATATGATTTGTCTGCACTGTGGCAATATTATAGAATTCAGTTCAGATTATCTGGAAAAATTAGAAGAAGGGCTGGAGAGCAGCTACAATTTTGAAATGCTGGAGCATTATATCAAGCTCTTTGGCAGCTGCCGGGAATGTCAGCATTAGTAATTGTAAATAAAAAAAGCGGAGGGTGATGAAAATGAAAATTGCTGTTACGGCCAGGGATAAGGGCTCGACTGATGTCGAAGCAGATTCCAGATTTGGCCGCTGCCGCTGCTTTGCCATTTATAACACTGAGAAAGAAAAATGGGATTTTATTGAAAATCGCTCCCTTGAAGCTTCCCATGGGGCGGGGGTTCAGGCGGTGCAGACACTGACCGATCAGGGAGTATCTGTCCTGATTACCGGAAGAGTTGGACCCAAAGCCTTTCGAGGACTGCAGCAGGCCGGGATTGAAATTTACCTGCTGGAGGATCCAGGGGAGAGCACTGTGGGGGAAGCTCTGGCGGCCTATAACAATTCTGAGCTCAGTCAACCTGCAGGTCCAAGCAGTCGGAGGCATCCAGGTCGGAGGTAGGGTGATGACATGATAATTACAATTATGAGCGGCAAGGGAGGCACCGGGAAAACTACCGCTGCCGTCAACCTGGCCCTGTCCTTGAAAAATGTGCAGTTTCTCGATGCTGATGTGGAGGAACCTGATGCCAGTATCTTTCTCAAGCCGGAATTTTCTCAGCAGGAGAAAACTATCTGGCGCAATGTCCCGGAGATTGATGAGGAAAAATGCACCGGCTGCAGGAAATGCGTGGATTTCTGCCAGTACAATGCCCTGGTCCTGCTGGGAGAGAGAATTCTTGTCTATCCCGAGCTTTGCGGCAGTTGCACCGGCTGCCGGATTATCTGTCCCGAGGATGCCATCTCAGATCAGAAGAGGCAGGTAGGCACAATCAGCTGGAGCACAAACACTGAGAGTGAAAAAGCTGACAGCCTTGAATTCTGGCAGGGACTGCTGACCATCGGGGAAGCCTCGGCAGTGCCGCTGATTGCAGAATTAAAGAAAAATATCAGCGAGGATAAAACAGTAATAATCGATGCTCCTCCAGGGGCCAGCTGCTCGGTCATTGAAAGTGCCGGCGGCAGCAGCTTTGTCATTCTGGTAACCGAGCCCACACCCTTCGGCCTCCATGATTTAAAAATTGCGGTCGAGCTGACGGAGAAGCTGGGGATACCCTATGGTGTCATCATCAACCGCTCAGAGACAGAGGCTGACAAAATTATAATCGATTACTGTCAAGAGCAGGAAATAACTATTCTCCTGAAAATTCCCTTTTCCCGGGAAATCGCTGAACTCTATTCCCGGGGGATCCCCTTTGTCGAGGAAAAGCCGGAATGGCAGGAAAAATTTCGTAAAATGGCAGCTGCAATCGAGGGGATGACAGCATGAAAAAATTAGCTGTGATCAGCGGAAAGGGAGGAACAGGAAAAACAACCTTTGCTGCCAATCTGGCTCTAATAACTGATAGTGTGATGCTGGCAGACTGTGATGTAGATGCCCCCAATCTGCATCTGCTGTTATCTCCGGAAATTATTAAAAGCCAGGACTTTTACGGGGCCAGGCTGGCCGTGAAAGATGCTGACCGCTGCAGCGACTGTGGTCTCTGCCGTGAACTCTGCCATTTTCAGGCGATTGATGCTGCGGGCCAGATCATGGACTATAAATGTGAAGGTTGCGGACTCTGTGTGGCCTGCTGTCCGGAAAGAGCTCTCAAACTTGTCGAGCACAAAACAGGCGATATTTTTTTCTCCAGCTGCCGTTCCGGATCTCTAGTTCATGCCCGCCTGAAAATCGGGGCTGAAAATTCCGGCAAACTGGTCAGCAGAGTTAAAACTGAAGCCGAAAAGTGGGCAGCAGAACAGGGACAGCAGCTGGTCATAATCGATGGTTCCCCGGGAGTGGGCTGCCCGGTGATCGCATCTTTGAGCGGGGCAGATGGCGCCCTGCTGATTTCTGAGCCCACCCTGTCGGGAATTTCCGATCTCAAGCGGATTGCAGATCTGCTGGAACACTTCTCTATCCCGGGCTATTTAATCATCAACAAGCATGACATCAATGAGGAGCTGACAGACTATCTAATCGATTACTGCCAGGAAAGAAACATCCCCCTCTGGGCTAAAGTGCCCTTTGACACAGCCGTGGTCAGAGCCCTAGAAAGGGGAGAGCCAGTTCTCGAATATTCCGCAGATAGCCCCTTCTCCCGCCAGCTAAAGCAGGTGAAGGCGATGCTGGAGGAGAGAATATTAGGGAAATAATGGTCGGTACCGATTAGGGAAATAATGGTCGGTACCGGGTTCCATCTGATTTTTCGACAAAATAATTGGTGGCACCGATCAGGATTTGGGGTTTTATTTGGGGTTTTGAGGTGGGATAGGTTATAGGATTCAGGTAAGAGAGAATTTTTTGGGTTGAATTTGGCAATCGGTGAATAAAATGCATAGCCAGGTATGCTTTTTGATTTGACTGCTTTATGAGGCTTGACTTTTTGGGGAAATTATACTCAACAACAGTTTTTTCTGGGTGGAAATACTCAAAAAGCAATTACAAAACAATCGAATAACCGATACACAAAGAGTATTTATATAAAGATAAGATTAGCAAACAAAAAGTATTATTTCAAAGAAA
>PWFW01000075.1 GCA_003554225.1 Halanaerobiaceae bacterium
TACCATAAGTTTCAGCTGAGATAAAAAAGGACATTGGCAGATTATCTTCAAAGTTATTAAGTAGAGGTATTTTTTGACTTAAGGAGGTACTGCTGATGTCCTTTTTATTATCCTTTGAGAATCTCGAGATATATCAGAAGGGCCGCTGTCTGATATCCGATTTCAATCTTAAGCTTGAGCGGGGAAAGATTTACCCTCTGATATATGACAGCACCGGAGAAGATTTTCGTTACTTTTTCAGATTTCTCCTGGGGATGCGGGGTGAAATTGCTGGCAAAATTGAAACAGATCAAGAGTTTCTGGCTGAAAACTGGCGGGAAAGTTCAGCCTTCCTTCCGGCCAGAGGAGGATTCTATCCTGAACTGAAAGTTGCAGAGCAGCTTGAACTGATTTCAGAAAAATACGGCCACCTGAACTTAGAGCTGGCTCTGGAGATCTGCCGCCAGTTTAACATTTCCCGGCAGAATCTCTTAAAAAAACTTCCAGAATATCAGGGGCGAATAGTGCTGCTGGCCGGTCTGCTGGCCAGTTCAGCCAGAATTTTGCTGCTGGAAGAACCAGGCAGCAACCTCCCGGCAGTACAGGAAGAGAAATTGCTCAACCTTCTCCAGAATTTTCTTTCTTCAGGAAGAACAATTCTGCTTATAGTAAGAGAAGAGCAGGCAGAAAAATATCCGGGAGAGTATTTCTATTTTCTCACTCCTGCAGGTCTCAGGATAGAACCCCGGGGAGAACAGCAGGGGTTCTCGCAGAAAAATGAGGTAAAAGTAAATAAAATAGCTGTCTGGGAAGATGAAAGTGCCCGGCTGATAGACCATGACAGCATCAACTGGATCTCCACTTCTGGAGGAAAATCAACCCTTCACACAGATCAAGAGGAATTTGAAATTAATCTACTGCTGAAAGATCTGGAGGAACAGCTCAGTTTTCCCCCTTTCTTTCGCTGTCATAGAAGTTTTATTGTAAATCTCGAGAAGATTGATCGGATATCCAGCTGGTTTCAGGGAAAACTGAATATTTATATAGCCGGTGAAAAAATTCCCGTCAGCCGTTCTCGGGCAGCTGAACTTAAAGATTTTCTGGATGTTTAACAGGATGAATAAAAAGATCCCCGGCTGGATAAAATAAAATTTTAAGATCAATCAGTTAAGTTCAATCAGTGTAAATAGGTCAGATAGAATAAGCTAATTCTAGAATCAGCTAATCCTGACAAAAAATTTCTGGCTGTATTATTTTTCTGAGGAGGGTGGAAGATGAGGGGAAAAGAAGAGGAGAGGAGAGTTCCTGTCAGAATTACCGGGCTCAGCAAGAGATATGCTGCTGACCGCAAGATTTCTTCCCTGAGCTTTGCAGTTTATCAGCAGGAAATATTCTGCCTGCTGGGCTCGCAGGGTTCGGGTACAGGTGCGGTTCTGAAGATGCTGCTTGATATTGTCCACCCGGAAAGCGGTAAAATTGAGATTTTCGGAGAAAATATTGCCCGGAACCCCCGTCTTAAAGACAGAATAAGCTATTTAAGCCGGGATTATCAGCTGCCTGACGGATATAGTGTGGAGCAGCTGATTACAATGACCGGATCCTTTTTCAGTCAGGTTGACCTGGATTGGGCACTGGATTTTCTCAATGCTCAGGGGATAAAATCTGACTGGAAGATCAACCGGCTTTCCCGGGAGAAAAGACAGCTGGTTAAGTTGGCCCAGGTTCTCAGCAATCAGAGTGATTTGATTATCCTGGATAGACCGACTGCCGGACTTGAACTTGCCAGACAGAATCAAATACTGCTGCTGCTTAAAGAGCTGAGGGATCGGGGAGCTACTGTTATGTTCAGCTCGAGCCAGCCCTTTGAGGCTAGAAAAATTGCTGATCGAACCGGCTTCTTTCACCAGGGCAGCCTGCTGGCAGTCAGAGGGAAAGAGGAACTGGCTGAATTTCCCGGAAAAATAATCTTTGTACCCCAGTTTGATATCAGAGATGAGCATTTAACCATTCCCGGGATAACTGGCTGGACCCGGGAAAATGATAGATTTATTATTCATTATCAGGCTAATGAAGATGAAATTATCAAAAAATTAAGCAGCCTGCCAAATTTATTGCTAAAACTCGAGCAGCCCGATCCCGGTGATTATATATCTGGAGTGAAATAAACCATGAATGTCAGTTTTCTCAGGAAGGAATTTAAAGCCAACTGCTGGAAAATATATCTTATTCTGGCTTTCCTGATTATTTCGGCAGTATTGCTGGTCTTAAGATTTCCCCGCTTCCCTCCGCTGCTGGAACAGCAGGATCTGGTCCGCCTGGGTGTTGAAAACCAGGAAAAACTGGAAATCTATGAATTTGCTCTTTATCTCGCCAATCACTGGATTAACCGGCTTTTTTATGCCGGCAGCATTCTGGCCGTTCTGCTGGGAGTGGATGCCCTGGCCAGGGAGATAGAAGAGGGAACCCTGACCTTTCTGCTCTCCACGCCTCAAAGCCGACAAAGAATATTTTTCGGTAAAACTCTTATCAATTTAAGCCTGCTGGGTCTGGTGATAATTATCAGTACCCTGTGGCTCGGCGGTGTGGTCATCCTGCAAAATTATGATATATATTTTTTGCGATTTCTTCTGCTGGGTTTCTGGTTTTTTATCTTTGCTGCTCTTCCCTATTCTCTGGGGCTGCTGCTCTCATTCTTTATCAGTGATAGAGTTAAAGCTGGCATAATTGCCGTTGCCATCTTTTTTCTCTTTAACTTTCTCACTCCCGGCTCTCTGGCCTGGATTTCTGAATATTACCTGAGCGCCTACTTTCCCGCAATCGAGGGCAGCCTTCCCTATCTGAAAATTGCCGTTATCCTGGCTGCAGCAGCTTTGATGCAGCTATTGTCCTGGAGGTTTTTCAGCAAAAGAGAATTTTAGTATCATATTCCCGGATTTATGGGGGCAAGAAAATGCTGGATAAAGGATTTATTAAAAAAGAAATCAAACTTAACAGCTGGAAAATACTGATAGCAGCAGCTGCCCTGATTTTCTTTGCCTTTTTTCTAATATTAACCTTCCCTCATTACCCGGAAGCTCAGCTGACAGAGCTGCTGGGGCAGCGCTTTCAGGAGTATTTTGCCGACCATCCCCTCTTTGCCTTTCACCTGATTGACAGGTGGTTCACCAATCTTTTTCAGGTGGGTGCGGTGCTGGCAATTTTGCTGGGTATGGAGATTTTTGCCCGGGAGCTTGAAGTCGGCACTCTGGATTTTATTCTGGCTGCTCCTCTCAGCAGAAGGCAGATTTTCTGGGAAAAGAATATTATCTCTCTGATACTGATATTTCTTCTCCTGCTCCTGGCCACCATATTTCTGATGATCCTGCTGATAGTTGCCCGCTATCAATTTACAGCTTCCCGGCTTTTGATTATTGCTGCTATTTTTTCCCTGCTGGCCTGGATTCCCTTCTCGCTGGCTCAACTAATTTCACTCTTTCTGGATGATAGAGCAAAGTCCGGTATTCTGGCAGCAGTTCTCTATTTTGGCTTTATTCTTCTGACAGGACAGCCTCTCGATTGGGTTATTTCTGAGCAGTTTGACTGGCTGGTTTCTTATTATTTTGCCGGAGTCTTTCCCTTTTTCCAGGTTGCAGCCATTCTCGGTCTGACAGCGGCTCTGCTGGCTGCCGCCTGGGTCAGGTTTAAATCCAGGGATTTTTAAGGCTTCCAGTATACTGATTTTTCTGGTATAATTATTGCTGCAGGATTTTTAAATTTGAGACAATTGAGATAATAGTGATATCAAAAATTCCATGAAAGAGCCTGCCGGGAGGAAGAAACTGTCATTTAACTAAGGTAAACAGTCATGCCCCTCTGGGGCACAGAAATAGATGAAAATTTTTCTGCATATTTTCAAGGTAAGAACACTGAGAATAAATAACAGGGAGGTAATTATTGTGTTAATATCAACCACAGACTTAAAAAAGGAATACGAAGTTCTCGGACTGGTGAGAGGTAGCGAGATGAAAGCGGTTCACCTGGGCAAAGATATTTTGGCTGGATTGCGACATTTAACAGGGGGAGATGTCAAGGAGTATGCCGATTTACTTAAAGATGCCAGAGATGAAGCGGTAGAAGAGATGGTAGCTGAGGCAGAGGAGATGGGTGCCGATGCTGTTTTGGGCTTCCGCTTTGCCACCTCTACCATCAGCCGGGGAACTGCAGAGATTGTGGCCTACGGAACAGCAGTTAGATTTTAATTTTCCCGGATCTTTAAGGCAAAAAGGTCTGGTGTAAATTTCTAATTTGTACAAAACTAAAATAGAGTTGCTGTTAATAGTGCTTAAAAATAGTTATAGTTATAAAAAGATGAAGCTTGACTCTGGCCGCCAGGTTATATTTATGATATAATTATTAATATTAATACAGCCAGTTAATATTAATAGCGATTATGAAGTGATAATGACCTTTCTGCCTGGCAGAAAGGTCAGGAGCCTGGAGGGGGAGGTCATGGAAAAGCAGCCGGCCGGTCTCAATCCGGAAATTTTGGATTTTCTTGATGAGGGTATTCACATTGTTAATGAGCGGGGCATCACTGTCTTCTATAATAAAAAAATGGCTGAAATGGAAAGCATGGAGGCGGAGACAGTACTGGGAGTACCGCTGCTGGAAAGTTTTCCCGAATTGTCTTCCGAAAGCAGCACCCTGCTCCGGGTCCTTTCAAATGGTGAGAGCATTATCAAAGAGGAGCAGAGTTATTTTAACAAATATGGCCAGAAAATAACCACCCTGAACTCCACCTATCCACTCAATTTGTCTGACAATAAAATCTGGGCTCTGGAAATTGCCCAGGATATAACCGAACTTAAAAATCTCTACCTGAAATTAAACCAGCTGCAGGAAAAACTGTATGTCAGGAAGACAAGCGGCAGTCAGACCACCACCTACACCCTGGAGGATGTTCGGGGTACAAGTCCGGCAATTAAAAGGGTGCTAAAGACTGCCCGACAGGCAGCAGCCAATGATTCCCCGGTGCTGTTAATCGGTGCCACTGGAACCGGCAAGGAATTATTTGCCCAGGGGATTCACGCTGCCAGCCCTCGATGTAACAGCCCCTTTGTTGCCCAGAACTGCGCTGCTCTACCTGATTCTCTCCTGGAAGGAATTCTTTTTGGCACCAGACGGGGCGGTTTTACCGGAGCTGTTGACAGAAAAGGATTGTTTCAGCAGGCTTCGGGAGGATCTCTGCTGCTGGATGAGATTGATTCTCTTTCGGCTGCCCTGCAGGCCAAGCTGCTTCGGGTACTCCAGGAGGGAAGGGTCCGGCCGGTGGGAGGCCGGGAAGAGATTGAAGTTGATCTCAGGATAATTGCCACCATGACTGTCTCACCCCTGACGGCCATTAAAGAGGGCAGACTCAGGGAGGATCTTTTTTATCGCCTGGCAGTTATACTGCTTAAACTTCCACCACTTAAGGAACGCCGTCAGGATATTCTGCCTCTGACTGAATATTTTATTAATGAGTATAACAGGGTGTTTAACCTTGAGGTGCAGGGCATTTCGGAAAGATTACAGCAGATATTTCTGGGTTACAGCTGGCCGGGGAATGTCAGGCAGCTTAAGCATGTGATTGAGGGTGCAATGAATCTGATTGAAACTGAAAGAATCATAAATCCAGATAAGGTGGATTTTCATCTGCTGGAACTTCCGGAAGCAACAGAGGAGCAGAATATTCTTTCTGGATCTGATAGGACTGATAAAAAGCTTGATTTTCCCGCTGAATTCTTTGACCGCTATCCGACGGAGGGAAATTCCACTCTGCCAGAACTTTTAAACAGCTGGGAAAAAAACTATATCAGAGCCATACTGGCCAGATTTGATGGCAATGTCAGTCAGGCAGCTGGAGAGCTGGGACTCAGCCGCCAGAGCCTCCAGTACAGGATTAAAAAATACGGGATTGATCATTAAGTTCCGGCTTTAAGTACCAACTGAAAAATATTTTTGCAGTAGAAAAGAATTTTTGCGCAAAATAATTTTTCGAATTATCTCTTTCAGGGCTCCTATCTGGAGTCCTGTTTTTTTTATTGTCAAATCTGCTGGCAATCTATCCAAATAGGATTAGCTCCTATTCCCCCTGTTTCGAAACAATAGACCGATGAAATTAACTGAAACATGTTTTTAAATATTTCTCTTGCCCCTCTTTAAAAAAATAATTTTTATGCTGGAATAACTGGCACAAAACTTGCATTTAATTATAGTTAGCAGAGGAAGGCGTAATTATAAACTCTGGATATTATAATTTAAATAATCTGCCTGAGGGGGTGGTATCTAGTTAGCAGTTCTTTTCTAGAAATTAATATTTTCTGGTCTAAAAAACATGCAAGGGGGAAATTTTAATGCAAAAGTTTAAGAACAGAAAGATTTTACTGGTGGTTACCTTTGCCTTTGCCCTGGTTCTGCTGCTGGGCTTCAATCCTGTAGCGGCTGAGGAAGAATATGAAATGGTTATAGCTCACTACTCAATTACCGATCCGGTGGAGCAGGGAATGCAGGCTTCGCTGGAATATTTTAAGACCAATGTCGAGGCCAGGACCGGAGGAGCGGTGAAGGTTGAAATCAGGGGCGATGGAGTTTTAGGTACTCCCGAGGAATATACCAGAGAAGCAATTCGGGGCAGAACCGTGCAGTCGGCTATTCTCTACGCCGGTTCCTTTTCCTCCTTCTTTGATAAGTATCAGCTGATGACCTCACCCTTCCTGTTCCCTGACTATCACACCGCCTGGAACTTTTTTGACAGTGATTATTTTGCCGATTTTATTGACCAGGCCAGAGAGGAGACCGGGCTCAGGGTCATCGGGGTTTATGACGATGGAGGGGGGCTGGTGGCCTTTACCAACAGCCGTCGCCTGATCCGCTATCCTGAGGATATGGAAGGCCTTCTAATCAGAACTGAAGAAAACCCGGCCCATATTGCCATGATCGAATCTCTGGGAGCCAGCGCTGTTCCCCTGGCCTGGGGAGATGTTGTCACCGCTCTCGGCAGTGGAGTTGCCGAAGGCCAGTTTAACGCTCCTTCAGTTAATAACTACGCTCAGTTCTGGGAAGTAACTGACTACACTTCCTGGATTCCCTTTGTTTATAACTCTGCAGTCTGGACCGTCAGTGATGAATGGTTTAAGGAACTGCCTTCAGATTATCAGGATATAATTCTCAAAACAGCTTCGGAAGCTATCGGAGTAGCCCGGGGAGTCGATGCCCAGCGTTCACTGCTTTACTGGCAGGATGATTCGGTTAAATATGAAGATTCCTATATACCGACACCCGAAGTTCTGGAAGAGTGGGCTGAAGTTCTCCAGCCGGCTTTTTTCGAGTGGATTACTGAAGACTTTGGCATCGATCCCGAAATGGTTGAAGAGTTCTGGGATGCAGTGGCTGAGGTGCAGCGGGCAGCTGATGATGATGTGCTCGGTAGACTGGGACGGGGAAGATAAAGGCTGGATACCGGATAGAGAACACCGGATATTGAATAGAGGACAGTAAATATTAAAGAAGGAACAACCCCCGTTCTCCTGCCTGGCGGGCGGGGGTTTTCCCTTTGACAGCAAGGAGGATTAAAATGCTGGCAATTTTCAAAAAAATATCTGATCTGGCAGATAAGGTTTCTCTCTTTGTAGCCTCCCTGATGGTTTTAGGTATTCTGGGGGTTTCCATTTATGGAGCATTCCTCCGCTATATCTTAAACAGCCCGGCACCCTGGCCCCTGCCGGTGGGGCGAATCCTGATGATCTGGTCAGCCTCCATCGGGATCGCCACCGGATTGAAAAGGGGAGAGCATATGGGGGTGGAGGGTTTTGTCCGTCGGCTCCCGGAAAAAGCGGAAATTTTCATGCGCTATTTTGGTTACAGTTTTGTGGTGCTCTTTGCCATCACACTTTTCTGGTATGGTCTCTGGGAGACTATTTATGCCCGGGATCTCTATATGATTACAGCCAGGACCAGGATTAGTTACCGCTGGCTCAATGTTGCCATCCCCGTAGGAGCAGGCCTGCAGCTTATCCCCCTGCTGGCTCTGCCTCAAATTATCAAAGAGGCCCGGGAAAAGGATTTATCCGATATTGATATTAAAGTAGATAAAAGCAAACTTAATCTCTAGGAGGTGAGCAGTTCTTATGATCACGGTATTATTTGTATTTTTTGGCCTGATATTTATCGGAGTACCGATTGCCTACACCATCGGCCTGGCCGGGATGTGGGGTTTATTTTTGCGGGGAGGACCTGATTTTCTCTCCATCGTCCCCACCCGGCTGCTTGCCGGTATGTCAGATTTTATTTTAATTTCCATCCCTCTCTTTATACTCTGTTCAGAGCTGCTCAACAGAAGCGGCATGACCGATAAAATAATTAACTTTGCCTTAAGCATCATGGGTAAATACCGGGGCGGATTATCACACGTAAATATCGGCACCAGCATGCTCTTTGCCGGTCTGACAGGCACAGCGGTAACCGATACTGCTGCCGTTGGCAATATCCTGATTCCCGCCATGAAAGATAAGGGGTATGGCTCGGGTTACAGTGCTGCTGTTACTGCTTCCTCTTCGGTTATCGGTCCGATAATTCCTCCCAGCCTGATAATGATCGTTTATGCCAGCATGTTTGCTGAAGTTTCGGTAATATCCATGTTTGCTGCTGGAATCGTTCCCGGGGTGGTAATCGGTTTATCACTGCTTATCGTCAGCAGCATCGTCAGCATCAGGAGAAGTTATCCCATGGAGAGAAAGCACAGTTTGCGAGAAATCCTGTCGTCCTTTCGGAAAGCAATCTGGGCTCTATTGACACCGGTAATTATTCTGGGAGCTATATTGAGCGGACTGACCACCATCACCGAGGCGGGTGCAATTGCTGCTCTCTATGCCCTGCTGGTGGGGACAGTTGTTTATCGCAGCCTGACCCTCAGGGATATTAAGGATTCACTGATCAATACCGTTAATCTTTCTGGAATTGTTTTCTTCCTGCTGGGGGCAGCCAACATTCTGGGCTGGGTGGTAGCCTACACCGGGCTGACAACAATCCTGGCTGAATTTTTCATCGGGCTGACTGACAGCAGGATAGTTATTTTATTAATGGTAAATGTCCTGTTTTTGATTGTCGGTATGTTTTTGGATATTGGCCCTTCAGTTGTCATTCTGGCCCCCATCGTCACACCAATTATGGTGCGCCTGGGCTTCGACCCCCTGCATTTTGCCATGGTCATGATGGTAAATGTTAATATCGGCAATGCCACCCCTCCAATGGGCATGACACTGATGGTTGCCTCACAGATTGCCAGGGTGCCCTACGAAAAAGCCATGCTGGAGGTTGTTCCCTTCCTGGCAGCTCAGATTGCCGGCCTGATGTTAATCTCCTATATTCCTGAGATAACTCTCTGGGTTCCCAGACTGCTGGGATTGAGCTGGGGTTAAAAGGATTTTTGGAATTATATCTGGAATTATATTATCAGAAAAGAAGATATTATGAGCATAGTTATTGTCATTTTTGATATGCAGCTAAAGTCTGGACAGTGTCTGACTATATCAGGATAAAATTTTGCCGGCATGATGACCGCCAGCAAGGAGGTAAAAATGACCAGGATTGACAGCTCTAAAATCAAAGAACTGCTGCTGGAACTGACAGCTTTGCCCTCGCTTTCCAATACTGCCAGGGAAAGAGAGATGGCGGAGCTAATAACTGAAAAGCTGAAAGAGATACCCTACTTTGCCCGGAATCCCTCTCAGATCTTCCACTGGCCCCTGCCTGATGATATCCACCAGCGTTCGGTGGTGTCGGCTCTGCTGCAGAAGGGCTCTCGACCCGAAACAGTTATTCTCTTAAACCACTATGATGTGGTCGATGTGCAGGAATATGATCAGTACCGGGAACTGGCCTTTTTACCTGCTGAGCTGACAGCAAAACTTTCTCGCCTTCCCGGGATTAAAAAACTTCTTGGAGAAGAGGGAGAAGAGTATCTCTTTGGCCGGGGAGTGGCTGATATGAAGGCCGGACTGGCCATCCAGCTCGAGATCCTCAGGCAGCTGGCAGAAGATCAAGATTTTACCGGCAACCTTCTCTTTCTGTCAGTGCCGGATGAAGAGACCTCATCCCGGGGCATGCTGGCGGCAGTGCCCGAGCTGGTAGCTTTACAGGAGGAAAAACCCCTGGAGTATCAGGCTGTAATTAACTGTGAACCGGCTTTTCCCGCCTTTCCCGGTGACAGAAAAAGATATATCTACACCGGCTCTATGGGTAAGGCCGTGGTTTTTTTCTATGCCCTGGGGCTGGAAACTCATGCCGGTGATTCCCTGAGCGGTCTGAACGGCAATCTGATTACAGCCTCGCTGATCAGAAAGCTGGAAAACAATCTGGATTTTTCTGAGATCTCAGGAGGCTACCAGGCTCCCCCTCCGACCTGCCTTAAGGCCAGGGACACCAAAGAGTACTATTCAGCTAAAATCCCCCATGCTGCCGGCTGCTATTACAATATCTGCCTGCTGGAAATTGAAGCAGATCAACTGCTGGGGAGTTTGAAGGAACTGGCCTGGCAGGTTCTCCAGGAAGTGCTGGCCGACTGGCAGGGAGTCCGCCGGGAATACTTTTCTTTTCAGGGGCTTTTAGACGACCCCGGGGAAGAGAAAGAGGGCTGGGTTCTGACCTATCAGGAGCTTATCAAATTGGCCCGGGAGAGAAGCGGTGAGGAGGTTAATCAGGCCCTGACTAAACTGACGGCAGAGTCCCGGGAAGCCGGAGTAGAAGATCAGGAGCTCTGTCTCAGAATGGCCGATCTGGCCAAGGATTATGCTGAAATATCAGGTCCGGGAATTGTGCTGGGATTTACCCCTCCCTATTATCCTCCAGTGCAGACAGACACCAAAGACTCCCAGGGAAAAAGAGTCCAGAAACTGGCCCACAGTCTGGTAGATCGGGCTCAGGAAGAGCTGGGCTATCCGGTTGAACTTTCTTCTCATTTTCCCGGGGTCTCTGATCTCAGCTACTGCAAAATCGGAGAATATGCTGGAACCCGGGCAGCACTGGAAAATAATCTCCCGCTCTGGGGTAAGGGTTACCAGCTGCCTCTTAAGGATATTTCCCGGCTCAATATTCCCCTGCTCAACCTCAGTGTTCAGGGCTACGATGCCCACAAGAGGCTGGAGAGACTGGAGCTTAATTACAGTCTGGGAGCGGTACCAGAGCTGCTGGAGCAGGCCTGCCGCCAGCTGGTTGAGGAGCAGGTCGAGAGGAAATAATCTGCTGAATAAATTGGGACGGTATTTTTCACTTCTCTGAGCTGGGATATGCCTTTGAATCAGAAAACTCTCTTTACATGGTTGTTAGATTATAATATAATATTAAAGTAGCGGGAATGGCTGGGCCCATGGTGGGCTCCCCGGACTTCAAATCCGTTGGCAGGCCGGACAGCCGGTCTGCGGTGGGTTCGATTCCCACACATTCCCGCCATTTTTTCTTTTCCTGATCACTCGGTTTAAACACACAGCAGCCCTTCAGGGCTGTTTTTTTAATGATTAATCTGCACCTGCTCCTTTATTAAAATTGATATTTATATCTATATTTATGTTTGTGATGCTTACAAGCTTTTAACTCCTGACAGGAATGCTGTAAAATGTATCCTGGTTAACTTACAAAAAATTTTTTTTGGGATATAATAAATCATTACTAAGCGGTGAAATAATATGGTCATCTCTCCAGAAGGAGGGTTTATTATGTTTCCCATTATGCCCTTTGGTTTTGGTAATAGTTCGGTTCAAAGGGGGGCAGGCCGTTCTCAGAATAAGGGAGGACTTTTTTCTCAGAACTATCTGGATGATATTATGGGATTGGGATTTCATGCTGATGTTTTAGAACAGGAAGATAGGTACATTGTCGAAGCAGAACTGCCGGGGGGGGAAAAAGAAGATATTGATATTGATGTCAAAGAGCATCAGCTGACAATAACCGCCACCAAAAGAACGAAATGTAACCTGGAGGAAGCTAAGTACCATTGTCAGGAGAGGAGCCTGGGGACCTTTGAGCGTAACTTTAACCTCAGAAATATCAATATCGATAGAATTACAGCTGATTTTCACAATGGAATTCTCAAGATTGAGCTTCCTAAAATGGAAACCAGCTGCGCCTTTCACTGTAAAATTGAGATTGAATAGATTCTTTTATTGAAATTCAGATTTATTCACTAATTATATTTCTAATACGAGCAGCTGCTCAATACTTTCTCTTTGCACCGAAATACTAATTGCTGATTCAAATAATCATCCTTTTATTACCAGCAGTATATGCTGCTGTTGCAAAATCGGCCTTTTTACCAGCAAACTGGCTGCTGTTATAAATGATTGCTATTTTTCCCAGCAATATTTAGCTGCTTATCTATTCCAGCAATATTTAGCTGCTTATCTA
>PWFW01000006.1 GCA_003554225.1 Halanaerobiaceae bacterium
CTCTGCTCCTGTCAGGATAGTCCTGCATTTTAGTAATTCTAGAAATATCTTAGAATTCCTTTTTTCCAGACAAAGAAACTGCCTTCAGCTCAAAAATCGGACAATCAGACTAATTCTTTTTTATTCTTTATTTTCTTCTATTCCCTATTTTAAATAACATCCCTATTATCAATAAATAAAATTCTTATCAAATAAAAAGTTATCGAAACAGTTATAAATGAAAATATAATCTCTAAAAAAAGATTCTCCTGCCCCAGTTTCTCCTGTAAAATTTCACTGGTTCAGAAATTAATCCAGATATTAATCCAGATATTCCTCCAGCTCTTCCTCTGAGATCAAAACCTCCCGGGGTTTGCTGCCGGCGTAGGGTCCTACCACACCCATCTCTTCCATCTTATCAATCAACCTCGCTGCCCGGGAATGGCCGATGTGAAGGCGGCGCTGCAGCATCGATATGGAAGCCCGGTACTCAACCACCAGTCTGATGGCATCCTCCAGCAGCTCATCCTCATCACTGTCAAAATCCAGCTCAATATCTTCCAGTTCCTCTTCTGCCAGGGCAAATTCAGGATCGGACTGGTTTCTAACAAATTCCACAATTTCCTTGACCTCACTGCTTTCAATATAAGCCCCCTGCATCCGGTGAGGCTTTTTGGCTCCTACCGGATAAAAGAGCATATCGCCGTTGCCCAGCAGCTTTTCGGCTCCCTTGGTATCCAGGATTGTCCTGGAATCGGTATTGGAGGAAACAGCAAAGGCTATCCGGCTGGGAATATTGGCTTTAATCAGTCCGGTTATAACATCCACCGAAGGTCTCTGGGTGGCTATTACCAGATGGATCCCGGCTGCCCGTGACATCTGGGCCAGCCTGCAGATGCTGTCCTCAACCTCGCTGGCTGCCACCATCATCAGATCGGAGAGCTCGTCAATAATCACCACAATAAAGGGCAGGGGCTCTTCAGCCTGATTGTTATAAGAATAGATATCTCGATTGCCGGTTTCTGCAAAAAGCTCATATCTCTTCTCCATCTCTTCCACAATTAATTTCAGGGTACCTGCAGCTTTCTTGCTGTCAGTTACCACCGGGGTGAAAAGATGAGGTAGACCTTTGAAATTTACCAGCTCAACCTTTTTGGGGTCAATCAACAGCAGCTTTATCTGCCGGGGAGTAAAACGATATAAGAAGCTGGCAATTATGCTGTTGATGCAGACACTTTTACCCGAGCCGGTAGCTCCGGCAATCAAAAGATGGGGCATGCTTGAAAGATCGGCCACCACCGGTTTGCCATCAATAGAACAGCCCAGACCCAGAGGGAGATTTTTCCTGGCATTTTGAAACTCCTGACTGGCAGCTATTTCCCGGAATCTGACCAGGGAAGAACCCTGGTTGGGGATTTCAATGCCAATCACAGATTTTCCCGGTACCGGTGCTTCAATCCTGACATCCTGAGCTGCCAGGGACAGGGCAATATCATCGGAAAGATTTGCCACTTTGCTGACCTTGACTCCGGTCTCGGGCTGAACTTCATATCTGGTTATCGTGGGACCCTGACTGACATTAACTACTCTGGCCTCCACCCCGAAATTATTGAGCGTTTTTTCCAGCTTTTCGCTCTGGTTTTCTCCTGAATTCAGCCTGTTCTTATTTTTAGTCAGTAAATTTATCGGTGGAATCTGATAATCTTCCTGAGAAAAATCATCGTCAAAAAGCTTAATCTGCTCACCTTTATCTCCCCCGTTACTTTCAGAACCGGCAGCCTCCTGACCCCTAACTTCAGCTGCCTCGACTGCAGGCTGCTCAGAGCTGGAATCATCTCTGGAGTTTGCTCTTCTCTCTGAGAGAGCTTTCTTCCGGGCCTCTCTATCTGGTTCGCTGAAAATATCCCCGGCAGCATCTGTTCTCTCTTCTGCTGTCCCGGAAAACTGCCTTTCAAATTCTTCCAGACCGGCCTCACCTGCTTCAACCGGAGGCTGATAGGCTGCTTCCTCCCTTTCTGCAGTTCTGCCAATCAGGGATTTTATCCCGGACCATAGATTTCGGGGTTTGAGTGATTTAATCCCGGAGAAAAATGATTTTATAGAGTTAATAATCTCCTGGATTTTCAGTTTAGCAGAGGTAATAACCTCCCTTAAAAATATATCAAGAAATAATAGTATTCCAATCAGCGCCAGGGTAAAAAGGATAACCTGGGAACCGGTAACTCCAAATAAATTTTGCAAAGCAGAGGAGAATAAACCTCCGATCAGCCCTCCTCCTTCGCCGGTCATTCCCATCTCAAGAGGGTTGGCAAATTCGTAGGAAAGATGATAGAGGGCAATCACGGAAAGAAACAGTAGAACAAAACCCAGCAGCCTCTCCTTAACCTGGAGTGGAGTATCAATAATCAGCTTGATGCCAGCATAACCAAAACAGACCGGCAGAAAAAATGCCAGCTGGCCGAAAAAGAAAAGATAAAAGTCCTCCAGAACCACCCCTACTGCCCCTGCTGCCCCTCCGTAAAGAGCAACAGCGCTAAAAATACCCCAGGCAATCAGGGCTATACCTGCAAGCTCCTGCTTTCTTTCATCAAGCGAAAATATTTCTGAAAACATATACTTCACCCCCCCTGCAGCACATCACTTCAACAAGAGAAATATGATAAATCCAGCAACATAAATAAGGAAGGCAAAAGTGAATTTGCCTCCCCTTATTTTAATCCAAGGTTTATCAGACCTGCATTATTACCGGAA
>PWFW01000083.1 GCA_003554225.1 Halanaerobiaceae bacterium
GGCAGCGAACTTATCGGGCTTCTGCCAGCCCAGGCTTTGTTCGATACTGCGGAGTATTATCTCAAGCTGGAGGAGTTTAAACCGGAACAGATTATCGAAAACAGGCTGCTGGAGGATTTATAATGGAGGAAAAGCTGTCAGCTCTGGTTAATATCGGTGAACTGGTGACCTGCCAGGGAGAGGAAGGCCTAAAGATCATTGGAGATGCTGCCCTTATTTTCAATCAGGAAACCGGCAGGATTACCGCTCTGGGAGAAAAGCGAGCTTTAAGAAAGGAATATAATTTTTCCAGAATTAAGTGTGATGACCTGGGTGGCAGGCCAGTTCTGCCGGGTTTTATTGATCCCCACACCCATTTTGTCTTCGGAGGTTACCGGGCGGAAGAGTACTTCTGGCGCCTCGGAGGAATGTCTTACCTGGAAATTATGGAAAGAGGCGGAGGGATCAGCAATACGGTACAGGCTACCCGGGAAAGCAGTTTTGAGGAACTTTATCGCCGGGGCTGGCAGCGGCTTAACTCCTTTCTGTCTCAGGGAGTAACCACTGTTGAAGGCAAATCAGGTTATGGAATGGAACTTGAGACCGAACTCAAGCAGCTTGATGTAATGAAGAAACTGGACCGGGAGCATCCTGTGGATGTGGTCCAGACCTTTCTTGGTGCCCATATTATTCCTGAGGAATACCGGAATAACAGGGAGAAATATATCGATCTTCTGATTGAAGAGATGCTGCCGGCTGCTGCTGATAGGGATGAGGTGAAATTCTGTGATGTCTTCTGCGATAAAGGAGTATATACAATTGAAGAGACCGAAAAAATATTGCTGGAAGCTCAAAAACTTGGTTTAAAGAGTAAAATTCATGTAGATGAGATTGAATATGTGGGAGGTGCCGAGCTGGCGGCAAAGGTCGGAGCTGTTTCGGCAGAACACCTCTTGAAGGTCTCGGAGCAGGGTATTTCCGACATGAAAAAAGCCGGGGTTATCCCCGTTATTCTGCCAATCACAGCCTTCAGCCTCGGGGAAAACTATGCACCTGCTAGAAAAATGGCAGATAGCGGTCTGCCGGTGGCTCTGGCAACCGATTTAAACCCCGGGAGCTGCTATTCTGAGTCTTTTCCGCTATTGCTGGCCCTGGCTACCCTGAAGTTAAATCTAACCCCGGAAGAGGCCATCAGGGCCGTTACAATCAATGCTGCCCGGGCAATCGACAGCGAAGAGGAGATAGGCAGTTTGAAGCCAGGTAAAAGAGCCGATTTTATCGTCCTGGATGCCCCCGATTACCGGCATTTAATCTATCATATCGGCATCAATTCGGTCTGGAAGGTTTATAAAGCTGGAAAAAAGGTCTGGCAGCGGGAGAAAGGAGGAGATTTTGAGAAATGTCATTTAAAAAGCTGACCCTGGAAGAGTTCACCTCCGAACTGTCCGGTGGAAGCGCTACACCGGGGGGTGGCAGTGTGGCAGCTCTGGCAACCGCTTTAAGTTCCTCACTGTTAAAGATGGTGATTAATCTCACGAAGGATAATGCTGAACTGGACAGCTTTTCTGCAGATCTGGATAAAGATATCAAAGATGCCCTCCATTTAATCGATAGAGATTGTGACAGCTTTAATGAAGTTATGGAAGCCTACAGGCTTCCTAAAGAAAGCGAAGCAGAAAAAGAAAAACGCAGAGAGGCTATTGAAGAGGGATTAAAGAATGCTACGCTAACTCCCTTTGATACCATGAAGGTTTCCTTTAAGCTGCTGCAGATATCTTTGAAGGTTGCCCGGGAAGGAAATAAGAATGCTATCTCTGATGCCGGAGTGGCCGGTTTTCAGGCCTACGCCGCTGTAAAGGGAGCCTATTTTAATGTTAAGATAAATACCAGCTCGCTAGATGATGAAGAATTTAAGTCTCCGATCAATAAAGAGGCAGAAAAAATGCTGGAAGAAAGCAATCAAATGATTGCCCGGCTGGAAGAATATTTAATTGAGCAAATTTGTTAATTTCGCAAAATATAAATTTTGCGAAAAAATGCCGATAAAAAAGCAGAATCTCATAAAACCAATATATTGAAATTTTTAGCTCTGGTTTTGATTGTGTGATTTTATTTGCTGATTACTTTGCTGGCATGACTTTTTGAGGTGTGACTTTTAGTTCTGGCTTTGTTGTTAGTAGCATTGATGGAGGTCTAATTGAAATCCGGGGGTATCAGCAGTTTATCTCCAGGAGTTAGATCGGCTCTGGCCATTTCATTGTATTCCATGATTTTGTAAACCAGCTCTCTGGTATCTCTGGAATTACAGCCCCACTGCCGGGCAATTTCCCACAATGTATCTCCAGAATCTACGATATATTCTTCTATACTTTCTTGATCACTTTCCTTATCCGTCATTATCTGGGTTGAACTGCCTGTCTTTGCAGCAAAATAACCGCTATCGCTGGCATTACTGCTGCTGCTGGTTAAAACTTTACCGGTGATCGCCTGATTGATAATTCCCGGAAGCTGAAGATTAAAGAGCACTAAAAATAAAATAATGAGCAGGCAGGATAGCAATAAAAGATGAAATTTACACTTCAGCATTTCAATCCCCCCATTAGAATAATCCTTTATCATCAAAATATAGAAGCTATAATCCCCGTCATATCAGTTAAGCTGTCAAACAAATTACCAATAAAATAAATTTTAAAGTGAAAGATCATATTAAATAAGTTAAATTCAGGGAAATATTTAGGACAAGAAAATA
>PWFW01000119.1 GCA_003554225.1 Halanaerobiaceae bacterium
CTGCCTTCGGCAATGACAAAGCCATCCCGCTTCTTGTCAAAGGGTCGGCTGGCTTTTTCCGGTTCATCATTGCGGGTAGAAAGAGCTTTCATCGAACCAAAACCGGCCAGGGCTGAGGGACAGATAGAAGCTTCAGTACCTCCAGCAACCATAATTCTGGCATCACCCCGTCTGATTATTTCACTGGCATCCCCTATAGCATGGGTGCCCGAGGCGCAGGCTGTCACCGGATTATTATTAGGTCCCTTGGCTCCCAGATAAATTGATACCTGGCCGGCTGCCATATTGGAAATCATCATGGGAATGAAAAAGGGGCTGACCCGGCCGGGGCCTCTCTCATAGAGCCGACAGATCTGTTCTTCCAGAACCTCCACGCCGCCTATACCTGATCCTACAATTACCCCGGTCTCTTCAGCCAGTTCCGGTGTTATTTCCAGTTCGGCATCCTCAAGAGCCTTTAAAGCTGTATAAACGGCATACTGGGTAAATACTGCCATTCTTCTTCTTTCCTTGCGGTCAATAAAACAGGAGGGATCAAACTCCTTAATCTCTCCTCCGATTCTGCTGGGATATTCTTCGATATTATCTATTTTTTCGATTTCAGAGATTCCAGATTTTCCGGTTATAATATTATCCCAGAATTCTGCTTTGCTGTCTCCCAGACTGGTTAAAACTCCCAGTCCGGTAACTACAACCCTTTTGCTCATCTAACGAACCTCCTAAAGCCCAAAATTTATGGAAAAATGGCCCCATTCAGCTGCCGGGGCCATTTTTACTATTGCTTAACTACCTGTTAAATATTGCTCTTAAGATAATCAACTGCATCCTGTACGGTTTCTATTTTTTCAGCATCTTCATCAGGAATCTCCAGGTCAAACTCCTCTTCCATAGCCATAACCAGCTCCACTACATCGAGAGAATCGGCACCCAGATCATCGATGAAAGACGCTTCAGCAGTTACCTCGGAAGGATCAACGGCCAGCTCTTCAGCAATTAAATTTTTCACCTTTTCCATTAAATCAGCCATCCTCTTCACCTCCTTTCAGGAATAGCAAAATGCTTCAAAATACTACATCCCCAGACCTCCGGTTACCTTCAGAACCTCTCCGGTAATGTAGGCAGCTCCTTCGGAAGCCAGGAATAAAATGGCATCCGCCACCTCTTCAGCCTCTCCTGCTCTCTTTAGCGGAACTCTACTCAGCATCTCCTCCTTAATTTTTTCAGGCATTTCAGCGGTCATCTCGGTGGCAATAAAGCCCGGCGCCACAGCATTAACAGTTATGTTGCGTCCGGCAACCTCCCGGGCCAGAGATTTGGTAAACCCCACAATTCCAGATTTAGAAGCAGCATAATTTGCCTGTCCGGCATTTCCTATTAAACCAATTATCGAAGAGAGGTTGATGATTCGGCCCGACCTCTGTTTCATCATGGTTCTAACTGCTGCCTTGCTGCAGTTAAAGGTTCCCCCCAGATTAACCCTGAGGGTCTCATGCCAGTCCTCTTCTTTCATCCTAATTAAGAGCCTGTCACGGGTTATTCCTGCATTATTAACAAGTATATCAATACTCTCAAATTCATGCAAGCAGCTCCTGATTAAATTTTGAGCCTCTTCAGCCTGACTGACATCAGCCTGGCTGATAATAACCCTGCTCCTCTCTGTCTGTGCTGATATGCTTTCAGCAACAGCTTCTGCCTCGTCTCTGCTTTCTTTCCGGGAATGGTTTATCACCAGATCAGCTCCGGCTTCTGCCAGTCTTCGGGCTACAGCTGCTCCTATACCCCGGGAACTTCCCGTTACCACAGCAGCTTTTCCTGTCAGATCAATCATGTTCCCAGCTCCTTGATAACCTGCCGAATTTCAGCAGGGTTTCTGGTGGTATATGATTCAACCGATTTATCTATTCTCCTCAGAAGTCCTGAAAGGACATCACCGGGACCCACTTCCACAAAAACTTCAATACCCTGGGCTATCATGTACTCCATAGAATCCACCCAGAGAATGCTGGAGTTCAACTGTTCCAGGAGATTATTTTTAATCACCCGGGCTGAAACTGTAGCCTCGGCCGTAACATTGGCGACCAGAGGTATTCGGGCCTCTCTGATTTCAACTTTATCCAGCTCGGCCTGCAATCTGGAAGCCGCCGGCTCCATCAAGCTGGAGTGAAAGGGACCGCTGACAGGAAGCTCTATCACCCGCCGGGCTCCCCTTTCCCGGGCCAATTCCATGGCTTCCTTAATTAATTCCTTCTCGCCGGAAATAACCATCTGCCTGGGAGTATTAATATTGGCCAGTTCGCAGACCCCGTTAACTCCGGCACATATTTTCTCAAGTTCCTCTCTTTTAAGACCAATAATCGCCGCCATGGAACCCAGTCCGGCCGGAAGAGCCTCTTCCATTGCCCTGCCCCGGGCCCGAACCAGTTTTAAATTCTGAGAAAAAGAGATTGCCCCGGCAGCCGTCAGGGCGCTGTATTCTCCCAGGCTGTGGCCGGCCACCAGCTCGGGAACAATTCCAGCCTCCTCCAGCAGTCCGTTAACTGCCGAACTCAGGAGGAAAATTGCTGGCTGGGTATTTTCAGTTAAATTTAGGTCAAATTCCGGGCCGGAAAAACAGAGCCTTTTGATGTCGAGATCCAGTATTTTTTCAGCTCTAATAAAATAATCTCTGATCAGGGCAAATTCCTGATATAACTCCTCTCCCATTCCAACACTCTGGGAACCCTGACCGGGAAAGATAAAGGCAATTCTATTTCCCATTCTTTTCAGCCTCCCACTGTTGGCACTGTTTATCCAGTAACTGCCGGGCTTCTCTGATCATGCCTGTAATAATCTTCTCGGCCGGCAAAATTTCCCCGATCAGTCCGGCAATCTGTCCTGCCATCACACTACCCTCATCGACTTTACCTTCACAGACTGCCTGCCGGAGCTTATCCTCGCCAAATTCCTCTATCTCTTCCGGCTTACAGCCCTGCTCTTCCATTTTTTCCAGCTCTCTGGTAAAAATATTTTTTAAAACCCGGACCGGATGCCCGGTAGAGCGTCCGGTTACCACGGTACTTCTATCCCGAGCCTTTATGATAGCTTCCTTGTAGGCCTGAGAAGCGGTACATTCTTCACAGCAGACAAATCTGGTCCCCAGCTGCACACCCTGAGCTCCCAGGGTTAAAGCTGCCAGGAGACCCCGTCCATCTGCAATTCCTCCGGCTGCAATCACCGGAACATTCACGGCATCCACGATCTGCGGTATCATCGCCATGGTATTGAGTTTACCAACGTGACCGCCGGCCTCTCCTCCCTCGGCAATAACAGCCGAGATATCCAGCCTGGTCATCCTTTTGGCCAGAGCTGTCGAAGAGACCACCGGCACAACCTGACAGCCGCCCTCTTTAAAACGGGAAATATATTTCCCGGGATTGCCTGCCCCGGTGGTAACAACCGGCACTTTTTTCCTGGTTACCAGCTCAACAATCTCCTCTACAAAGGGAGAGAGCAGCATAACATTAACCCCAAAGGGCTTATCGGTAATAGATCTAACCTTCTCTATCTCCTCAGCAACCACTTCAGCAGGGGCATTTCCAGCCCCAATCACCCCCAGCCCTCCAGCAGCTGAAACAGCACCTGCCAGCTCTCCAGTGGCCACCCAGGCCATCCCTCCCTGAATAATGGGATAATCAATTCCTAATCTCTGGCACAGCTCTGTTTGGAAAAATCCATCCATCACTTATCTGCCTCCTTTATTCCACTCCAGCACCGCAGCAGCCCAGGTCAATCCTGCTCCGAAGGCTACCAGCACCAGAATATCGCCGTCCCTTATTCTGCCGCTCTCAACAGCCTCCTCCAGGGCAATCGGTACTGACGCACTGGAGGTGTTGCCGTACTCCGGCAGATTTATGATCACATCCTCATCCTTTAATTCCAGTCGTTTAGCAGCGGCTTTGATAATTCTGGTATTGGCCTGATGGGGAACAAAAAAGTCCACATCTCCGGGCTTAAGATTGGCCTTCTCAAGTACCCGAAGAGAAGCTTCACCCATAGTTTTAACAGCAAAACGAAAGACCTGATTGCCTTCCATTTTGATGAAATGGCTTCTATTTTCCACCGTACTGCAGGAAGGGGGGTTGAGTGAGCCTCCGGCCGGAAGGTATAGGCTGTCAGCCCCGCTGCCATCAGAACCCAGCTCAGTAGCCAGCAATCCACCTGTTTCTGCCGGCTGCAGCACGGCAGCACCTGCTCCATCTCCAAAGAGCACACAGGTCGATCTGTCCTCCCAGTCAACAATCTTGGATAGGGTCTCCGCTCCCACCACCAGGATATTATCATAGGCCCCTGAAACAATAAACTTTTCAGCCACACTTAAACCGTAGACAAAACCCGAACAGCCTGCTTCCAGATCAAAGGCAGCAGCTTTTCCAGCTCCCATTTTCTGCTGGAGCAGGCAGGCCGTGGCCGGAAATAGCATATCGGGAGTAACGGTGGCCACCAGGATTAAATCCAGTTCGGCGGCCTCCAGTCCGGCATTCTCCAGGGCTCTTTCCCCGGCTTTTAGGGCCAGTTCGGAGCAGGGAGTACCCTCAGCTGCTATATGCCTCCTTTCAATTCCGGTTCGCTGAACTATCCATTCATTGCTGGTATCAACCATTTCCTCCAGATCGTAATTTGTTAAAACCTTTGGGGGTACATATTTACCCACTCCGGTTATTGTCGCTTTCCTGGTCATTTTTTACACCTTCCTCAGTTATTTCTGAGGCAATGACTGAAACTATCTTCTGCTCAATCGTCTTTCTCGCCACCCGAATGGCATTGAAGATCGCAGTTTCATCAGAACTTCCATGACAGATAATCACATTGCCTTTAAGTCCCAGCAGGGGAGCCCCTCCGTACTGTTTATAATCCAGTTTATTTTTCATGTTTTTTAAGTCTTTTTTCACCAGCAAAGCCCCCAGTTTGGCCAGGGTATTGCTGGTTAAGGCTTCTTTAAGTTCTGAGAAAATAAAATCAGCCAGCCCTTCAGAAGTTTTTAAGATAACATTTCCTGTAAAACCATCGGTAACAATTACATCATATTCTCCGGTAAAGATATCACGCCCCTCAACATTCCCGACAAAGTTGGTTACTGCCTCTTCCCGGGAAATAAGCTCATAAGCCTCCGCCGTAAGTTTGCTGCCCTTGCCCTCTTCTTCACCAACGCTCATTAATCCCAGCCTGGGATTTTCTCTTTCCAGAATCAGATGAGAATAGAGCTGACCCATGACAGCAAATTGCTGGAGATATTCAGGTTCAGCATTGGCATTGGCCCCCATATCCAGCAGCAGGGTTGAGCCCTTTCTTCCGGGAAAAATAGTTGAAATTGCCGGCCGCTTGATACCAGGAAGGCGTCCTATTTTTAAAATTCCGGCAGCCAGTGAGGCTCCCGTACTGCCGGCTGAAACCAGCGCCTGATACCTCTCTTTTTTTACCAGTTCTGCTGCCACAGCAATCGAGGCACTCTTTTTCCTTCTCAGGGCCAGCGCCGGTTTCTCCTCCCCGCTGATTACCTCGTCAGCCTGCCTCAATTTGAGCCTGGCTTCGGGGTAGTTCTCCGGTAAAAATTCAGCTATTTTTCTTTCATCACCAACCAGAGCCAGTTCAATATCAGCAAACTCTCTGATAGCCAGGAGCGCCCCGCGAACATTGATCTCGGGAGCCCGATCTCCGCCCATGGCATCTATGGCAATCTTCACCTTACCACCGCCTTATAATTATCGAAAACTTTCAGGTTTTAATCCGATCCTCAGCTGCTTAAATCCTGAAAATAAAAAACTGGCAAAAAATAAAAAAATCCAGTGCCAACTGAATATGTAAAGCCTGCAGAAGAACTGCAGGCTAAACAAGCTGTTATTCTTCTTTATCGATGGTTACTACCTGTCGTCCTTTATAATGACCGCATTCCGGACACACCCTGTGCGGTAATATCATCTCCAGACAGTTGGAGCATTCCACTAAATTGGGAGAATGCAGTTTTTTATGTGTTCTTCTTTTCCTTTTTCTGGTTTTTGATGTTCTTCTCTTGGGAACAGCCATTAGAACACCTCCTTTACAGCAACAATCTCAGCCTCATATTATTCCGGTGATATTTAGTTGTAAAAATATCCGGATAAACTTAACTTTCATCAAAAAACTGCTCCAGCTTGGCCAGCCGGGGATCCAGATCTTCCTGAGTGCAGTCGCAGGATTCCTGATTTAGATCAGCCCCGCACTGGCTGCAAATTCCCTTACAATCGCTGTCACAGAGAGCCTTTATCGGAATTGCCAGAATCAAAACCTCGTGAATATAACTGCTGATGTTAACCCTGCTGATCTCATCAATATCCTCAAGAGGAATGGTAAAATTGAGTTCCCTGTCAACCTCCTGCTCAAATTCCTTGAGACAGCGGCTGCATTCCAGGATAAATTTCCCTGTTAACCTTCCGGTAAAGATAAAACCGTCAGAATCCTTATAAACAGTGAGAGAGACAGCAAAGTCAGCTGGAATTTTAACTTCTCGGTTGAAATAATCAATGTTATCGGGACTGTAGGAGTCAGAGAATTTCTTAAAAGAACCCTTTTCCTTTAATTCTCCCAGGTTCACATACAAAGTCCTTCCCTCCATAATTGGCAGATTCTCTTGTAATCAAGGATAATTATACCTTATCCCGTCCATTTATGTCAAGAATTATTCCCTCTCCCCTACGATTTTGGCTGTATCCCTGGCAATCACCAGTTCTTCATTGGTAGGAATCACAAAAACCTTAACCCGGGATTCAGAGGTTGATATTTCAATCTCCTGTCCTCTGCTATTATTGTTCTCTTTATCAAGCTCAAAGCCCAGGTATTTAAGATCTTTAAGTATGGCTGCCCTGATTTCTCCATCATTTTCACCGATACCGGCGGTAAAAACAATGGCGTCTACTCCTCCCATGGCAGCAGTATAAGCTCCAATATATTTCTTTACCCGGTAGTTAAAAACCTTTTCAGCCAGCCGGGCCCGTTTGTTGCCCTGCTGAGCCGCTTCCGATACATCCCGGGAATCATTGCTGATTCCAGAGATTCCCAACAGTCCGCTCTCTTTATTCATGATGCTGTCAATCTCTTCAGGATCCAGACCCTCTTTTTTCTGCAGAAATGGCACTATCGCCGGATCGATATCACCGCATCTGGTACCCATAACCAGGCCCTCCAGGGGAGTTAAACCCATGCTGGTATCAACCGATCTGCCCTGGTTTACAGCTGCCACACTGGCTCCATTACCAAGATGACAGGTTATTATCTTCAGATCCTCCAGATCTTGATCCAGCAGTTCAGCAGCTCTCCGGGAGACAAATTTATGGGAGGTGCCGTGAAAACCATAGCGTCTGATTCCATATTTCTGATAATACTCATAGGGTAGAGCATAAATGTAAGCCTCTTCCGGCATGGTCTGATGAAAGGCTGTATCGAAAACCCCCACCTGAGGTTTTTCGGGCATCAAATTCTCACATTCTTTGATTCCGGCCAGATTGGGAGGATTGTGCAGGGGAGCAAGCTCAGAAACCTCTTCCATCTTCTCAATAACCTCAGAAGTAATCAGCACCGAATCAGCAAACTTCTCTCCCCCGTGAACCCCCCGGTGCCCGATGGCATTAATCTCATCCATATCTTCCAGCACTCCCTTTTCCTTATCCTTCAGGGCATCAATCACCAGACTGATTCCCCGGGAATGATCAGGAACATCTTCCTGCCAGAGAATCTCTTCTCCTGTTATGTTCTCCTGCTCTAAAAAGGAATCCTCTATTCCAATTCTTTCTACAATCCCCCTGGCCAGCACACTTTCATCTTCCATGTTAAAAAGCTGATATTTAATTGAAGAACTTCCACTATTCAAAACCAGCACCTTCATATTTTATCACCTCTTGGTTTGATTTTATTGGATTGAATTTTTGATTTTTGCTTTTTTATTTTTTATTTTTAGCTTTATGATTTAGTTTTTTGATTTTTTGATTTTTCTTGGTTTTCCGGGATTTATATTTTACAGCTATTAACAGCTCTCAGCCTGACTGTAGAGCAGTGATAGCAACGAGGCTGACCACATCATCAACCGAACAGCCCCGGGAAAGGTCATTAACCGGACGGTCCATCCCCTGGAGTATCGGACCAATTGCTTCTGCTCCCGCCAGCCTCTGGACTAACTTATACCCTATATTTCCAGATTGCAGATCAGGAAAAATTAATACATTGGCCCGTCCTGCTACCTGACTGTCAGGTGCCTTGCTGCTGGCAATTTCAGCAACCAGGGCAGCATCAGCCTGCAGCTCTCCATCAATTTCAAACTCCGGAGCCAGCTTTCGGGCTTTATTGGTAGCTCTCCTGACCTTTGACACCAGAGGATGTCTGGCACTTCCTTTTGTAGAAAAAGAGAGCAGGGCCACCACCGGGTCGATATCCAGCAGTTTTTTAGTATTTTGAGCTGTGCTGACCGCTATCTCTGCCAGCTCATCATCATTTACCTCGGGATTAACGGCACAGTCTGACATTACCAGAATTCCCTTCTCTCCAAACTCATCCCGGGGCAGGACCATGATAAAAGCTCCCGAAACAATCGAGATTTCCGACCTGGTTTTGATTGTCTGGAGAGCCGGCCGTAAAACCCTGCCGGTGGGATTGGCAGCCCCGGCAACCATACCATCAGCTTTACCGGCTGCCACCATTAAGGTTCCGAAATAGAGAGGATCAGAACTTTTCTTTCTGGCCTTCTCTCGATCAATTCCCTTATGATGACGCAGTTCATACATCAGCTCAGCCAGTTCTGCCCTTTCCTCTGTTTCACTGGAGGGATTAATAACCCGACAGCCGGAAATATCAAGACCCAAACCGTCAGCCCGGCTGGCAAGTTCGCTCTCATCACCCAGCAAAATAATATCGGCAATTCCTTCCTGCTTTATCTGGCAGGCTGCCTGGAGAATCCTGTCATCCTTTCCCTCGGGCAGAACAATTCTGCTGTCAATATTTCTAGCCTTCTGCTTAAAGCTTTCAATTATATCCATATTCTCAACCCCCTAAACCTTCACTGTCTCCAGCTAAAATAGAAGATAAAAATTCATTCCTGATAAATCGGACTTAGTGCAACAGGATTCCCTATAACCGAACATCATACAATCGACTTGTTGTAATTAGGCTTTCTGCAATCGTACTTGCTGTCACCGATCATACTATTATTAATCTTTAAGTTATCGTACTTTCTGTGGCCGGCCTTACTGTGATCAGTATTTAAATAACGAGACTTACTGTGACCTGCCTTACTGTAATCAGTCTTTATATAACCAGACTTACTGTGACCTGCCTTACTGTAATCAGTCTTTAAATAATCGGATTTGCTGTAGCAGTACTTTCTGCAGATTAATTTGCTGCCTGAAACTCAATCTGATAAAATTAGACAAAAGCTGGCTGAAATAACCTGATATAAATTTAATCTCAGCAGCAGATCAGATATTTGTCGGATGAGCTGCCTGGTCACTAACTGTTCTTCCCGGATTAACTGCCTGACCACTATATAATATTCACGATAATGTTTTCGGATAAACTGCCTGGATGCAATTTATTGTTATCTATAGCAGCCCAAAGTTATCTAAAATAATGGCTCTTTTCAAATTACAGGTTGTCAAGTAGCTTTAAGCAAACAAAACATTATTGTCAAGTGTATTATCTATTTCAGAACTAATATTTCAGAACTGATAATAATGTCCAGCCAGTAAAGTCAATTATCCAGCACTAGATTAGCAACCTATACAACCTATAATATAAATACTGGATTAAAAAGAATAATCCTCTTTTATTGTACAAAAAATCACAAATACTACAACTGTAAAAATTAATAATATTGCCATTTTAATTTAAGGAGAGAAGAAAATGCCTGCTACTGGAATTATAACAGAATATAATCCCTTTCACAATGGCCATCATTTTCATCTCAGAGAGACCAAAAAAATTGGTAATGGTCAGCCGGTAATTGCTGTGATGAGCGGCAATTTTACCCAGCGAGGCCAGCCAGCTTCCTTTGATAAATGGCTGAGGGCGGAAATGGCAGTCAGGGCTGGAGTTGATCTGGTACTGGAACTGCCCGTAGCTGCAGCTATTCGCAGCGCTGAATTTTTTGCTGAAGGAGCTTTGAAAACCCTGGCAGCTACCGGCCTGGTAACTGATATAGTCTTCGGCAGCGAAAGCGGAGAGCTGGAGCCTCTGAATAAAATTGCCGAACTTTTAGTAGAGGAACCTGCCTCCTTTCAAATCATCCTGCAGAAATATCTAAAGCAGGGTCTTTCCTTTCCCCGGGCCAGAGCCAGAACCATAGCCGAGCTGCTCCCTGGTAAAACCGGTCCGGAAAAAACTCTGACTGCACCCAATAACATTCTGGGTATAGAATACTTAAAAACAATTAAAAAATTTAAGCTGGATATAACTCCCCACACCATCACCCGCCGGGAAGCAGATTACCATGATGAGAGGCCTGGTTCTGGCAAAATCGCCAGTGCCACAGCTATCAGAAATATTATCTATCAAAATCTGGTCCAAAATCCTACCCCAAAACCTGCCGAAGATGACGATCGAATAACCTCGATAATTTCTGGTATTACAAAATATGTACCGCAATCCACCGGGGACATAATAAAGAGAAGAGTTAAAAAGGGCGAAGGACCTGCTGATCTGAAAAGCTTTCAGCACCTGGTGGAGTTAGTTATAATCAGGTCCAGCCGTCAGGAGCTTCTGGAAATACCGGCCCTGAATCAGGACCTGGTAAACTCTCTGCTCAGAGCCCGCCGCCAGCAGCAGTCCTATCAGCACCTGCTGAAAAGTCTGACCTCACCCACATATCCTGGAAGCAGAATTCAGCGGGCCTTTACCCAGGCTCTCTGCCGGTTGACCAACAGCAGACTGGATAGGCTGACAGCAAAATTCCCCCCCTATCTCAGGGTTCTGGCTCTCGGAAGCCGGGGAGAGTCTCTGCTGGCTAAACTGGATCAGCAGGCCAGTGTCCCGGTAATTATCAACCCTGCCAGTTTTATCACCGAAGCTGATCCCGACAGTCAGGATCCCCTGACACTCCATCTCAGTCTCGAAATTCTGGCCAGCGACATCTACAGCTGCCTCCGCCCCTCCCCTAAGACAGGACAGAGCGGGCTGGATTTTACCCGACCCCTGATAAAAGTTTAAATCTGCAGCTTATCCAGCAGTTCGCTTAAGGATTCCACTTCAATAATCTCAATATCATTTAGCAGATCGATATCCCCCGGCAGATCTGCAGGAATAATGAAAAGCTCAGTCCCGAGATCAACAGCCGACTTATACTTCAATCTAACTCCATCAACCGGGCCAATATCCCCCCGGTAATTGATAGTTCCACTGCCGGCTATCTTCCTGCCTCCGGTTATATCCTCTTCGGTAAGCTGATTATAGATCTCTAAGGCAAACATTATCCCGGCAGAGGGTCCAACCAGATTGCCAGGAGCAAAGCTTACCCTTTCCGGCATCTCATAATCCAGGCCGGCGGAGGTTATATAGATACCCAGAGAAGATCTTTCTGGATCATCTTCATATTCTCTTGTGATAACCTCAACCTCTATTTCCTCCCCGTTCCGCAAAATTATCAGGTTGAGCTCGCTGCCGGCCGGGAAACCTCTGATTACCTGCTGGGCTTCCGAGGGCATCTCCACCCTCTCCCCCTCGATCTCTTTGATAATATCTCCGGATTTAAGAATATCTACCGCTCTGCTCTCCTCCATCACCTGAACAACTTCAACCCCCTGACTGGAAATGGCAACCTGGTAGCCTGCTTCCCGGTAGGCTGCCGCCTGAGCTTCCAGCTGACTATCCTGCATCAGTCGGGACATGAATTCCAGATATTCTACTTCTGACATATCGGGAGGAATAGTGGCTTCCACCGGTGACAGCTCCCTGTCTTCCCGGGCCGGCATAAGAAAAAATAACCCCAGATCCCAGAGTGTTGCCCTTCTCTGTCCTACAGCAGTCAGGTAAAATTCCCCCCAATCCTCTTCCCGGTAACTCTCCTCAACCTGAATAATTTCCCTCAGGGCCATAGGTGCTGCCGGTTCAAGTATATAATATCCCGAAGGAATAAAATTTAAAGCCACAAAAACCAGCAGCAGCAGCCCAATTATCTTATAGCGGGTGGGCACCCGGGGTTCCCGGGTTCTTCGAAAATTCCTTGAGTTTTCGCTCTTTCCAGAATTTTGGGGGTTTTGAAGGTTCCGCTCTTCACTATTTTTTTTATCTCTATCTCTCATCTCCATCACTACCTCTCAGTACAGTAAATCAATCAATGAAATTATTAGAATATCAATCAGATGCA
>PWFW01000114.1 GCA_003554225.1 Halanaerobiaceae bacterium
ATTAAATTTGTACAAGCTGAGAAGGGGAAGAGTAACCAGTTAAATTCTGTCAAGAGAGAGGGATGTCGCGGCTGAAAGCATCCTGGCAGGATACTGGATGAAAACCACCCCGGAGCTGAAAACAGGAAATTTTCTTTTTAGGAGTTAGTATTGTTTTCCGGCTGCTGCCGTTATCAGCTGATAAGAGGGCCTTAATCTTTGTTTCCTTAAGGTCTAAAAATTAGAGTGGAACCGCGAAGCTAAGCTGCTCGCCTCTATCCGGATTGCCGGGAGGCGGGCAGTTTTTTAGTTTATTTTATTAAACAAGCAAGGGGGATGAGTTAAATGTCAGAGGTAAAGAACGGATTAATTAAAATAACGCTGCCGGATGGTTCGACTTTAGAGGTAGAGCGGGGCAAAACTGTTGCCGATGTTGCCTACAGCATCGGCCGCAACCTGGGTGATGATGCAGTGGCCGGGCTGGTTGAAGGAGAGAAGGTTGACACCTACTATGAACTTGAAGAAGACTGCCGGCTGGCAATTATTACTATTGACTCTGAAGAAGGACTTGATATATTAAGGCATACTGTCTCTCATATTATGGCTCAGGCTGTTAAAAGACTCTATCAAAATGTTAAAATAGCCATAGGACCAACAATCAAAGAAGGTTTTTATTATGATTTTGACCTGGAAGAGAATATTTCCCAGGATGATCTGGAAAAAATCAAAGAGGAGATGCAGAATATTATAGAGGAAGATCTCCCGGTCAGACGGAAAGAGTATTCCCGGGAGGAGGCGATTGAGCTGATGCAGGAACGGGGAGAGGATTACAAGATAGAGCTGATTGAGGAACTGCCAGATGAGAAAATCAGCCTCTATCATCAGGGGGATTTTGTTGATCTCTGCCACGGTCCCCACCTGCCTCGCACCGGGATGGTTCAGGCCTTTGAGCTTTTAAGTGTAGCAGGGGCCTACTGGCGGGGTGATGAAAATAACCCCATGCTGCAGAGGGTTTATGGAACAGCTTTTGCTGAAGAAGAGGAGCTTGAAGCTTATCTCCAGCAGCGAGAAGAGGCCAGAAAGCGGGATCATAACCGGCTGGGCCGTAAGCTGGATCTATTTATGACTTCTGAGGTAATCGGTCAGGGGCTGCCCCTGTTAAAGCCAAAGGGGGCAAAAATTATTCAGCAGCTTCAGCGTTTTGTAGAGGATGAAGAGGAGAAGCGAGGATATATCAGAACGATGACACCCTTTATGGCCAAGAAAGATCTTTATGAAATTTCCGGTCACTGGCAGCATTATAAGGATGATATGTTTGTTATTGGAGAAGGGGATCAGGATGAAGAGGTTCTCGGTCTCCGCCCCATGACCTGTCCCTTCCATTTTATGATCTATAAAGATAAGCTCCGCAGCTATCGCGATCTGCCGATGAGGTTTGCAGAAACTTCGACTCTCTTTCGCAATGAAGCTTCTGGAGAAATGCATGGTCTGATCAGGGTCAGGCAGTTTACCATTTCAGAGGGACATCTAATCTGCACCCCGGAACAGCTGGAGAAGGAGTTTCGCGGTGTGCTGGACTTGATAAATTATATGATGAAAACTCTTGGTATAGAGGAAGATATCTGGTACAGATTTTCTAAATGGGATCCTGAAAAGAAGGATAAGTATATTGATAATGAGCCTGCCTGGCATGATACCCAGGAGAAAATGGAGAGAATTCTGGAGAAACTGGATCTGGACCATACTGTTGCTGTAGGAGAAGCAGCCTTTTATGGACCAAAGCTCGATATTCAATTTGAAAATGTTCACGGCAAGGAAGATACTATTATAACAGTTCAGATTGATTTTAGTCTGCCGGAACGCTTTGACATGACTTATATAGACAGCAATAACGAGGAACAGCGTCCCTATGTCATTCACCGGACCTCGATTGGCTGTTATGAAAGAACGCTGGCCATGCTGATAGAGAAATATGCTGGAGCATTCCCGACCTGGCTGGCTCCGGTTCAGGTTAAAGTGATACCTGTTTCCGATGATCAGCATGGTTATGCCCGGGAAATTGCTGATAAAATGAGAAATTATCTGATTAGAGTGGAAGTAGATGATCGCGATGAGCAGGTTGGTTATAAAATAAGGGAAGCCCAGGTAGAGCAGGTGCCCTATATGCTGATTGTCGGTTCCCGGGAGGTCGATTCAGAGACGGTTTCGGTTCGAGATCGCCGGGAGGGAGATTTAGGTGAGATGGAGCTGGATGAGTTTATTGCTGAGATAAATAAGGAAATAGCTGAAAAAAGGAAATAGCTGAAAAAAAAGTTGACTAAGTCTGATGAATCTGATATACTCTTTTATGTAAAAATGAAGTAGAAGCGCCTGCTTCTCACCAATAATAGGATTATTGGTTAATACTGTTTCAGCAGAAAAGAGGTGAGGTATGTCTAAACAAGACTATCCTCATCAAATTATCGGCTGATGTTCAGTAATCCGGCGGGCGGTCCTTTTGACCTCCCGCTTTTTTAATTAGAAATACTTTTTATTACAGACTAAGGGCTGCTGATGTTAACGGGTCTGCAGCCAGGCTGACAAATAATTTTTCATGTTAATTTAAAAAAATCTGGAGGTGTATAAAATCGTAGAAGATTTACGGGTTAACAGACAGATCAATACCCGGGAAGTAAGATTGATTGATCCCGAAGGAGAACAGATTGGTATAATGTCTCTCAAAGAGGCATTGAAAGAGGCAGAAGAGAGAGAACTGGACCTGGTTGAAGTTGCTCCCCAGGCTGACCCTCCGGTCTGCCGGATTATGGATTATGGCAAGTATAAATATGAGCAGGCTAAGAAAGAACAGGAAGCTAAGAAAAATCAAAATGTCATGAATGTTAAAGAGGGGCAGATGGGAGTTAAGATTGAAGACCATGATTTTAACGTAAAACTCAAGCAGGCCCGGCGTTTTTTGAATAATAAAGATAAAGTTAAGGTCAGAATTAAGTTCCGGGGACGGGAGATGATGCACAAGCACCTGGGTTATGATCTCTGTGAACGCCTCAAAGAAGAAACCAGTGATCTGGGTACGGTGGAGAGCGGCCCGACCATGGAAGGGCGCAATATGATGATGTTTATTGCTCCTGACAGTGATAAATAATTTTGTTCTGTGAGGCTTTCAGTGATAGGCAATATTGCCCTGCTGGAAAGGCAATTAATAACTTCAATTAATAACTTATAGACAGATTTGAGCATGAGAATTATTTTTTGATTTAATCAGGATTGATTTTCAGCTGAAGGAGGGATTTTAATGCCCAAAATGAAGACCCATAAAGGTATAGCTAAAAGAGTTAAGAAAACAGGAACCGGGAAATTAATGCGTAAGAAAGGCTTCAAAAATCATAAGTTGACCAAAAAGGCTTCTAACCGCAAGCACAGATTACGGAAAGAAGTGGAGGTAAGCAAGGCTCATCGCCAGAAATACAGGCAGTTAGTGCAATCTATGAAGTAAAAAATATTATATAGAAATTAAATCAGTTTAATGTTATGCAGGAAAGGAGTGTTTTACCATGCCGCGAGTAAAAAGAGGGACTAAAGCCCGCAAACGCCGCAAAAAAGTTCTAAAAAATGCCAAGGGCTTTTTTGGTTCCCGAAGCAAGTTGTTTCGTCCTGCCAAACAGGCAGTAATGAAATCTCTTGATTATGCCTATCGAGATCGGAGAAGAAGAAAGAGGGATTTTCGCCGCCTCTGGATTACCAGAATTAATGCTGCTGCCAGACAGGAAGGACTTTCCTACAGCCGTTTTATCAATGGCTTGAAGCAGGCTGATGTGGAAATCGATCGCAAGATTATGGCTGACCTGGCAGTTAATGATAAAGAAGCTTTTGCTGAACTTGTCAATCTTGCCAGAGCAGAGCTTGAGTAATTTTAATATTCCTTTAACCCGGGTTAACTGCCCGGGTTTTTTTACAGGAGTGAAATTTTTTTATGAAGGACTGGGAGATGATTTCCAGCAGGCAGAATAGCAGGGTTAAGAATCTGATTAAACTGCAACAGAAAAAGCATCGCTACCGACAGGGACTTTTTCTGCTGGAAGGTTTTAATTTGATCGAAACAGCTTTAAAGGCCGGCGCCAAAATTGAAGAGCTTTATCTCAGTCAGCAACTAAAAATAGATAGCGCTGAGGTACAAAGTATCATTGCCAGGCTGCCTGCTGGAATTGAACCTGTTATCCTGGAGGAAGACCTTTTGAAAAAATCAGCTACCACTGTCAATCCTCAGGGTATTCTGGCTGTAACCCGGATCAATGAAAGGTCGCTTAATGATATCTGGCAGCTTCCCGGCCCCCTGCTGCTGCTGGCTGAAGTTCAGGACCCGGGCAATATGGGTACGATTATCAGAACTGCTGCTGCTGCTGATCTGGCCGGTTTACTTACAGTTAAAGGGTCAGTCGATATTTTCAATCCCAAGGTTGTGCGTGGCAGTATGGGAGGCATTTTCTCTCTACCTCTCTGCCAATCTATAACTCTACAAGATATTAAGCAGTGCCTTGCTGGAGATCAACTTAAACCTCGCAGACTGGTGGCAGCTGAACCCAGAGCCTCTCAAAGTTATTATGATTTTACTTTTACTACCGATGATATTATTGTTATAGGCAATGAAGCCCGGGGATTTTCCGAAGAGATGGCAGATCTCATTGAGCAAAAAATCACCATTCCACTTCCCGGTAGTATGGAATCTTTGAATGCAGCAGTTGCTGCTTCGTTAGTGGTTTTTGAAATGCTCAAACAGTTTGCTCAGAATTAATATAATTTATTTACAAATTAGCTGCTTGCCAGAGACTGATCTCTGTGGTATAATTTAGGTATCAGGTATTACATCTGGCCGAAGGGAGTGGTTAACTTGGGGTGGACTGAACTTATTTTCTGGAATCTTTTTGAAAGAACAGGTTCTATAACTGCTTATCTGGCCTACCGCAATGTTTTTGAATTAGCTGCTGAGGATAAAAAGACTGGAATATCAATCAAAGGCTGAGAAGGAGAGCACAAGCCGGGGTTAATAAGCCTGCTTAGTTATTCAGGGAGATGACGTCCCGGACTGCAAGCGTCATCCAGGTTGTGCCGGCGAAATTCACTCTGGAGCTGAAAGTTGAAGGAGAACTATTAGGCTTTTCCGGGAGATAACCCGTTATCAATCCTGAAGTGATCACAGAAATCAGCTTTACTTAGATAAAATGCTGTTTGCTGGATAATAAGGGTGGTACCGCGAACCTCTCGTCCCTATTTGTGGACGGGAGTTTTTTTAGTTTAAGGTGATTTTTTGACTTCAATATTATTAATTTTTTAGAGAGCAAAAGAGCTCAGGAGAGATTACTGTGGAGGTGATGATTTCAAATGAATATTGAAGAAACTATTAATGAGGTTAAACAGGAATTTCAGGAAATGTTTGCTGAAGCCCAGGATAGTGAGAGTCTTGAAGAGATCAGAATAAGGTTTCTAGGTAAAAATGGTCGGGTCAAAAAATTATACGGGAGAATGGGCTCAATTCCGGAGGAGAGCAAACCTGTTCTGGGCAGGGAACTTAATAAATTAAAACAAGAGATATCTAAGAAACTTAAAGATCGTCAGGATAAGCTGGAAGAGGAGAAGAAGAAAAAGCAGCTGGAGGAAGAAAAAATTGATGTCACTCTGCCGGGAAGCAAAATTAAAACTGGCAGTCAGCACCCTCTCTCTCTTGTTACTGAGGAGCTGGAGGATATTTTTATCAGCATGGGTTTTAAAATTGCCGAAGGCCCGGAAATTGAAGACGAATACTACAATTTTAAAGCTTTAAATATTCCTGAAGATCATCCGGCCCGGGATTTGCAGGATACTCTTTATTTAGATGATATTTATCTGTTGAGGACTCACACCTCTCCGGTCCAGGTTAGAACGATGGAAAAAACCCAGCCTCCAATTAAGATTATTGCCCCCGGAAGGGTTTATCGGGCTGATGAACTGGATGCTTCTCACTCCCCGGTTTTTCATCAACTGGAGGGGTTGGTAGTCGATGAGCAGATAACTTTTGGTGATCTTAAAGGTACGATAAGCATCATGGTAGAGGAGATATTCGGTGAGAATCATTCTGTCCGTTTCCGCCCCAGTTATTTCCCTTTCACCGAACCCAGCGCTGAGGTTGATGTGTCCTGTATCGTCTGCCAGGGAGAAGGCTGCAGCCTCTGTTCACGTACAGGCTGGCTGGAGATAATGGGCTCGGGAATGGTGCATCCCGAAGTTCTAAGAATGTCCGGAATTGATCCCAAAGACTACAGCGGTTTTGCCTTTGGAATGGGAATAGATAGGATTACCCTTCTGAAATATGGCATTGATGATATCAGATTGCTGCAGGAAAATGATCGGAGATTTCTGCAGCAGTTTAAATAATCATACTGGAGGCGATATTGATGCAGATTTCCTATAACTGGCTCAGTTCTTATATAGATATACCCTATGATCCTGAAAAACTCAAGCACTTTTTAACTATGGCAGGACTGGAGGTTGAAGAGATGTCCTATCAGGGTCAGGGTCTGGAAAAGATAATTACAGGAGAGATTACGGAGGTAAGTGACCACAGTAATGCCGATAACCTCAAAGTCTGTCAGGTGAGTTTGGGAGAGGAAGAGAGACAGATGGTCTGCGGAGCTCCCAATGTTGCGGAAAATATGAAGGTAGCAGTCGCCCTGCCGGGAACCACTTTACCGGGAGGTCTCAAGATAGAAGAAACTGAACTTAGAGGAGTCAAATCCAGCGGAATGATCTGCTCGGCAGATGAGCTGGGATTAAAGGAAGAAAGACAGCCCGGCATTATGGAACTGCCTGAGGAAATCCAGCCAGGTCAGCCGCTGGTTAAAGTCCTTATGCTTGATGATTATCTTTATAAACTTGACCTGACTCCAAATTATGCCCGCTGTCTGGGACATCTGGGAGTTGCCAGGGAGGTTAGAGGTTTAAGCGATACTGATCTGGAAATAAACTGGCCTGATCTTTTACCTGAAAGAGGCCGGGATTATCAGGAATCAGCAGTTGAGGTTGAGATTGAGGATCCTGATCTCTGCCAGCGCTATACCTGCCGTTTGATAGAGGACGTTGAAATAAAACCTTCTCCTCTCTGGATGCAGCGCCATCTTGAGGCAGCAGGTGTTAGGCCGATTAATAATATCGTTGATATTACAAATTATGTTATGCTGGAATATAATCAACCGCTGCATGCCTTTGATTATGATAAAATTAGCGGCAGCAAAATTATTGTTCGTCGAGCTGATTCAGGAGAAGAGCTGATTACCCTGGATGACGAGATAAGAGAGTTAACACCGGAAGTTCTGGTAATTGCTGATCAGGATAAACCAATCGGTCTGGCAGGTGTGATGGGCGGAGCTAACACTGAGGTAACTGAAACGACAGAGAAGGTTTTGCTGGAGGCTGCTTCCTTTGATGCCGTCAATATCAGAAGGACTGCAAAGAAATATGGTATTTCCAGTGAGTCCTCCCATAGATTTGAAAGAAAAATTGATATAACAGCAGTTGCTGAAGCCAGCCGCCGGGCCTGCTATCTCCTGGAAAAATATGCCGGGGGTAAAATCGCTGAAAAACTGGTCGACTGTTATCCTGAACCCTTCAGAAAAAGGGAGATAATGCTTGATGCTGCCAGGGCAAATGCTCATCTGGGAGTTGAAATAACCGGGGAGAAAATGGCAGATATGCTGTCAGGGCTGGGTTTTGAGGCGGAGATGCAGGAAGGCTCACGAATTGCAGTCAGGATACCGGGTTTTAGAAGAGATGTTGATGGTGATGCTGATCTGGTTGAAGAAATAGCCCGGGTATACGGCTATAACAATATCCCCTATACCAGACCTGCCAGCGCAGAACCGGGTGGTCGTACTTCCGAGCAGAAGGCCGGTTTAAAAATAAACCGCATTCTCAGAGGACAGGGTCTGGAAGAGGTTAAAAATTTCAGCCTGCGCTCTGAAGAGGACGGTTTGACGGAGCAGCTGGAGGATTATTATCACGACCATCTTGCCTTAGGCGATGACGGTGACGGCGGCGGGGATTACGGCGGCGGGGATTGCTGCCTGGAAGATTACATCGTCGGGCTGAAAAACCCGCTGAGCCGGGCCTTTTCCAGAATGCGAATTTCCCTCCTGCCGGGTTTGCTGGAGGTCTTATCCTTAAACTCCCGCAAACAGATTGAGGAGATGGCGATCTATGAAAGCGGCAGGGTATTCGGCTCCCGGGGGGAGGGAAGACGCCCCGTTGAAATCGATAAAATAGGACTGGCGAGCATGGGGGCGGCCCGGGACCCCTGGAACCTGTCGGCGCCCGATTTCTTTTATCTCAAGGGGGCGATGGAAAACCTGCTGAAGGGGCTTGAAATTAAGGATTGGAACTGGCGGAGGATTCAGCTCGATATCTTTCATCCCGGTCGGGCCGCCGAACTTAAGTTTGATGAGAGGTCCGTCGGGGTTCTGGGCGAGCTTCATCCCGATATCATCGAGGATTATAAGCTGCCGGCCAGAGCATCGCTGGCGGAGATGGACGGGGAATCCCTGTATCGGTGGGCCGGTTATGAAGAAATTAGCTACCGCGGGATACCCCGTTACCCTTCGATTTCGAGGGATCTGGCCCTTCTGGTTGCCGAGGATATTCCGGCCCGGGATATTATTGAGGCGGTTAGCGGGGCGGCGGATGATATTCTGGCGGATGTGGATATTTTTGACTTCTACCGGGGGGAACAGATTCCCGAGGGACGGAAGAGTCTGGCGCTTAATATGGTCTTCCGGGATGAGGAGAGAACGCTGAAGGAGGTTGAGGTTGAAGAGCGGATTGCAGGGATAATTGAGGTTCTGGAAGATAAATTTGAGGTGCAGATACGAGGAAAATAGGTCGGGGTTAGCAGGATTTTATCTCCCGGCCGGGAAGTATATAAAAGGAATAGTAAAGAAAATATATCCGGTCGGGAAGGTATTTAACCGCTTTGGGGACGGTGTTTAACCGTTTTCTCTGTTAAGCGGGTATTAATTATAATCGGGGAGGATTCCTTATGGTGCAGAAGACGGGGGAAAAAAATACTGAAAATAAATTTACCGTCAGGGTTCTGGGTGAAGACCATACCGTTGTGGGGGATCTTTCCCGGGATTATCTCGAGAATTTGGCGGAGAGAATTAATACGATCGGAGAGGATATTGCCCGGGCCTATCCCAATATTCCCCGCCGCCAGCTGATAAGATTGACGCTGTTAAATCTGGCCGATCACTGTCAGAAGGCGGAGAGTGAAAAGCAGCGGCTTCGGAGGGAACTGGAGCGGGAGAAGGAGTCTTCGGAGGAGCTGCGGGAGGAGATCGAACGGCTCAGGCGGGATAACAACGAACTGATGGAGCTGCTGCAGGAGGTTGATTAATAATTGCAGGGGATAGCGCTGCTCGATGTCATCATATTTATAATCTTCCTTTACTTCCTGATAACGGGTTATCGGAAGGGTTTTGTGCGGCAGACGGCCACGGTTCTGGGGCTGCTGCTGGCCATATATCTTTCGCTGATTTTTTATCTGGATTTTGTGGTTTTTCTGGAGAGATTCCTGGATTTTTCTCCCACCCTGCTGCAGTTTATCAGCTTTGCCCTGATTTTTATCGCTGCCAATCTGGCGGTTCATATTCTGGGCGAGATCGTTAAATCGCTGCTGGACTGGATGTATCTGGAATCGGTTGACAGGGGGGGAGGTTTTCTGCTGGGCGGTATTAAGGGGCTGGCTCTGGCCTATCTGATCGTACTGATTTTAAGTCAGATACCCGTAGCCGGGGTGGAGTCGGTGGTGGCCGGTTCCTATTTTGCCGACTGGCTGCTGGATTTAACTCCCGTGATACAGGAAACTCTGGAAGAAATACTGGGGCGGCCGTGAGCGATCTTCCGGCCGCTTTTTTTATCTTTTTAAGGGATGAGGGCGGTTTTGCCGGGATAATTTGTTGCCGGTAAGGGTTTTTGAGAGAAGCTTCTGAGGGGTTGTTAAGGATAAGGGTTTCGGAAGGAAGCCGTTAAGAGATGATTGTGTTAGAAGGGTTCGGGAGAAGATCTGCTGCGGGGCGGATAATGATAATAATGTTGAATTTTAATAATGTTAAAAGATATGATTAAAAGATATGAGAGAGTCTGCGGAGACGGGGAGGTTGAGCGATGGAAAGCGAAGTAACGGCCAGGGAGGCCGCCGGCATTCTTTCCGAGCTGGCGGATCTGATGGAGATTAAGGGTGATAACCGCTACCGGATCAGGGCCTATCGGAATGCGGCCCGTTCATTGAGTTCGGTTTCGGAGGAGCTGAAGGTTCTGGTGGCCGAGGATCGGCTGACGGAAATCAGGGGGATAGGCGAGGGGCTGTCGGCGGCCATCAAGGAAATTTTTGCCACGGGAACCGCCGATCAGCTGGAGGAGCTGAAGAGGGAGCTGCCGGCCGGGCTGCTGGATTTGATCGAGATTCCCGGGGTGGGGCCCAAGAGGGCTCATCAGTTTTATTACGAGCTGGAGGTCAGCGGGGTTGAGGATTTGAAGCTGGCCCTGGGAGAGGGAAGGGTCGAGGAGCTGGAGGGTTTCGGGCCCAAACTGGCCCGGAATCTCAAGGAGGCGGTCGCTCGCTATGAATCCTTCCAGGAGAAAATGAAGATTAACGAGGCCGATCGTCTGGCCGAGAGGATCGGGGAACATCTGGAGAGAAAACCGGAGCTTTATGAAAAATATCTGACCGCAGGAAGTCTGCGGCGGCGGAAGGAACTGGTTAGGGATATCGATATTCTCATGGTTCCCGCCGATCCCGAGGGGGACGGGCTGGAGAAGCATCTCCGGGAGCTGGAGGGGCTTCATAGGGTGGAGTCGGCCGGTATGAGCAGGATCACGCTGGTTCTGGAGAACGGGGTCAGGGTGGATTTCAGGCTGGTGGCGGAGGAGGAATTTCCGGCGGCTCTGATCTATTTTACCGGTTCGAAGGAGCATAACGTTAAGCTACGTCGGCTGGCCAAGGAGAAGGGGTATATTTTGAATGAATACGGGCTTTTTCCCCGGGAGGATCGTGAGGATCGGGAGGTTAAGGAGGATTCGGGGGGGCCTGATGGGCCTGATGGGCCTGAGGATTTTGGAGAAGGTGAGGAGAGCGAGGATCTTGAGGCTTCCGGGGGACCTGCGGATTTTGGGGAAGAGGAGATGAAGAATCGGGAGGAGGAAGGATATCGGGAGGATGGAGAGGAACGGGAGGAGGATGAATCTGCCGAATCCGGGATCTATCATTTTTTGGGGCTGGATTATATCGAGCCGGAGTTAAGGGAGGATCGGGGTGAGATTGAGGCCGCCCGGAAGGGTGAGCTGCCGGATTTAATTGACTTTAGCGATATCAGGGGTGATTTTCACCTTCATACCCGCTACAGCGATGGGGCTTACGGGATTGAAGATATGGCGGTGGCGGCCCGGGAGCTGGGTTATGAGTATCTGGCGGTAACCGATCATTCCAAATCGCTGCGGATTGCCAGCGGGCTTTCGGAGAAAAGGCTGAGAGAGCAGCTGGAGGAGATCGAAGGGCTTAAGGATAGAATTTCGGGGATTAGAATTTTAAGCGGGATTGAGGTGGATATTCTTCCCGACGGCAGTCTGGATTTTTCCGATGATATTCTGAGGCGGCTGGATCTGGTTATCGCTTCGATTCACAGCGGTTTCAATCAGAGCCGGGAGGAGATCACCGGGAGACTGGTGGGGGCCTGTAACAATCCCGAGGTCGATATTATCGGTCATCCCAGGGGACGGCTTCTGGGTCGAAGGGATGCCTATCGGGTTGAGATGGCGGAGGTGATAGAGGCGGCGGCCGAGACGGGGACCTGCCTGGAGATCAACGCCTCGCCCTCCCGGCTGGATCTGGATGATCTGCTGGCCCGGCAGGCGGCCTCCCGGGGTGTCAGGCTGGCCATCAGCACCGATGCCCATCATACGGGGGAGTTGAGCGATATGAGGCTGGGGGTGGATGTGGCCCGGCGGGCCTGGCTGGAGAGGGCGGATGTTTTGAATACGCTTAAGCTTGATGAATTGCTGGAGTTTCTGGCGTAGCTGCGGGGGTTTCTGGCTTAGCTGCTTGAGTTTTTGGCTTAGCTGCGGGGGTTTCTGGCTTAGCTGCGGGGGTTTGTGTACTGCCGGGGGAAGGGTTTTGGAGGTTTAGGGCTGCTTCAGGAGGTTGATGACGGCCGAGGGCATTAATGGTATTTAATTTTAATTTATCATAAATTATGATAGAGGATGATAGGTTTTGTAGTTGATCGGGAGTTTTGGTAGTGGTTGATTTAAGATTGAGATCGCGGATGATA
>PWFW01000289.1 GCA_003554225.1 Halanaerobiaceae bacterium
CAGATCTCTGGCAGCGTCGAGTTCATATTCTACTGTTTTATCCTCTGCATCAGACAGCATTTGCGTGGCCGCCTCAACGTGCCGGCCGGCCCTGTCCTCAAGTTCCACCAGCCGACTTGCAAGATCACGCGTCCTTTCTCTTATTGGCACCTTTTTCTCGTAAGAGTCAAGCAACATGACAGCGTCAATGTAATCCCACGCTTCTTCATAGCTGTGTTTCTCCACATTTTCCGTTGCAGCACGGAGTGCGCTTTCGGCATCCTCTATATCTTCGGATGCGTGTGAACGGGTCGTTTCGAGAGTTTCTTTTCGTTCAGCAACCGCGCCTCTAAGTGCCGGCAAGGCTTCTACAACACCCATGTTTTCGGTTTCTCTCAGAAGGCTTTCAGCCTTTTCAAATTCCCACAAGCCAATAGCGTCGTCAACCTCACTAAGGTTTTGTTCTGCTTTATCCCTGTGATCTGTAATCTCGGCAGCTTTTGTTATCATTTCATCTTCCAACAGTGCTACTTCATGTCGGTAATCAGGCAGTCGATCATAGGCTTCTTTATTTCTTATGCGTCGAATTGAATCCCGGGCTCCGGATATGCGCCATCTTTCAAGTGACTCAAAGCCCGTTTGGAGGAGCTCTTCTATCTGCGAGGTTTCTTCCTCGTAAGTTTCATTAGCCTCTGCAAGCCTGGATTCAATGTCGCTGACTTCTTGCGCAAGGGCGGGCAGTTTATCGTAAACATTCGCTTCCCTTACGATGTCAAGCAGTGTTGCGGCATCGTCAAAAAGCCAACTATCAACCTTGTTTTCGGCAAGCTTAAGTATGTCATCAACTTCGGCGCGCTGTTCGGCCAGATCGCCGGCTTCCCCCGCTCTTGCGGCGGCGCGCCGCTGCAGCCCTTCCCGCAGCGTAATCTCCGCCTCTGCGATCTCCCGGAATATCTCGGCTGCCTCGGCAAATTCCCCGGCCTCAAAATGTGTATCTGCCTCGTCAAAGAGCGCGTCGTAGCGGTCGAGAGCCTCAGAGGCGGCCTCATACATGCTCTCGGCTTCTTCATCGAAGCGCTGCGCCACTTCGGCATCCACCTCGCGGTAACTCTCCACACTGGAGATCACTATCGGATAGTTTCCCGCCTCGTATGCGCTGGAGGCCTCTTGCCAGAGTCTTTTAGCCTCCGCCGCTATTTCGGCACGTTCGCTGTAGTCAGCATGCTGCTCTCTGACATCTTCACTGATTCTGTACGCTTCACTGTCCTGGAGTCGCTCAAGCAGCTCCACGGCGGCGGAGACCTCTAACTCTTCCAGTTTCTCCCCCGCTCTTTCAAACACCTGCCTTGCCTCCTCTTCGTAGCCCGCCAGGAGCGCTTCAGAGCGTTTCTCCTGCAGCTCTTCCTGAAGCGAGTTGGCTTCCTGGCGCAGCTCCGGTATTTCAGCATAAGCCGTCTCAGCCTGCGCCTCCTCAAGCAACGCCTCTGCCTGTGCGAACTCTTCGGCCTCTATAGCGTCGCTTGCCTGGTCGAGCAGGTTATCCAACCGCCCGGCGGATGCCTCCAGGACATCCCGGTCGCTCAGGGCGGCCGTCAGCTTCTGCTCCAGTTCCGCCGCATGTTCATGCACCTGCGGCACGGCGTCGTAGTGCTCATCTTCAACGACTTCGTCTAAAAGCTCCCTTGCAGCCTGGAACTCCTCGGTCTCTATCGCACTTTCTGTTTCTTCCAGCAGGTTGGATAAGAGGAGTTTTTTTTCAGCCAGCTGATCCTCCAGTTCTTCAAATTCGGCCTCTATCTCTTCGACTTTAGCAATCAGTTCTTCGTTAAATCTGTAGCCGGCGTAGGCTTTGACGTTATCAAGCAATTTTCGCCCTGTTTCAACGTCTCCTGAATCGGCATACTGCCGGGCGGCCTCAAGAAGGAGCTCTACCCCTTCCAGCGCGGGTTCTGTTTCTTCTGATTCTTCGGCGGCGTAAATCGCAGAAACCGGCATGGTATCGCCGGTGTGTAGTGCTAAAGTCAAAACCGTTATTGATGTAACGAAAAACAAAAACGACGGCGCCATTTCACGGAAAGACCCGTTAGTCTTTGAGTTTTTCATACTCTTCTCTCTGTTGTTGAAGTATGTTTTTTTATACCCTTGTCCTTTGACATTGGTTATTGGGAATTGGATATTGTTTTTTTTCTTTTTTCGCAAAAAACGACAAAAAACGTTAGATTGACTATATTAAGAAGCCTACCATGGGTCTTCTGCATCACCTTCTTTCCCGGTGCTCCAATAACCGCCCCATTTCTCTTTTATCTCGCCTTTTCTATCGATGTAGATTACTTTCCCGGAAGAGTATGGCCTTCTTCGAAGAGCTTCATCCAGAAAATCAATTAATATTATATCCGAGCCAAAATAGACAGGTGCATCGTTGTCAACTTTTTCAATTTTATCTCCGACGAAAAAGCTTAAATCTTCTGCGTATTCAAATTCTCCGTCAAAATCGACAGCAACACTAACAGACATTTCTCCCCTTCTCTCCGACTCTACAAAAAAGTCCAGAACAGGAGGCGTTCCCACTCTTTCTACTTCGGTGAATTCGCTTTCTTGCGGTCGTGATTCCAAACCGACTGCTTTAACTTTATACAGGAAAATCTCATCGGAGTCAATGTTACGGTCGAGCCAGGAATACTCATTTACGTCGGGATCCACTGCGGTATCTTCATCTTCTGGCAA
>PWFW01000185.1 GCA_003554225.1 Halanaerobiaceae bacterium
AACGTATTTGAGGACAAAGATGCAAGGAAAGCATTTGTGGAGGCCACTCTCGGTAAATTCAAAGATGGTGAAGGTGAGGGGTCCGACAATGAGTAGCCATCTAATACTAAGTGTAGTAGTGTTGGCTGCTCTTTTTTGTTGTTTCTACTCTCTGCACGAGCTTAATAAGGTTAGAAAAAACCTAGAAGAAATGACTGATAGTATAAATAAAACTCTTGGAGTAGCTAAATCGGTGGAATCAAATCCTCCAGATAATGAGAAAGCAGCTAGATATTCTTCTAACTATTTTCAAATAGAGAAAGAAACAGAACTAGGTGTCGCAGAGGAGAGGATATTCGATGAGGGCGTTTCCTGAACTAACTGTACAAGAAGAAGAACAACTGAAAGCAGAAGGACGAAAACGCTGTCAGGAAGATTTACATTATTTAGCAAAGCACGTTTTAGGTTACAACAAAGTAACAGACCACTATCACAAGAAAATGGCTCATGATATAGATACTCCTAAATATAAATTTAAACTACTACTTCACCCTAGAGGCCACTTTAAATCTACACTCGGGACAGAATCTAGGTCTATTCATGTATTACTCAATGACCCAGACGAACGGATATTACTGACAAATGCTAAACTTGACAATTCCCGTAAGTTTTTAAGAGCTATAGCCAGTCACTTTGAAAAAAATCAGAAATTTAGGTGGATGTGGAGAGATTGGTGGATAAACGAATACGCAGACGAAGAGACAAAGAGGTTTGCTAAAGGTGATATTGATTGGGTGACGCGACATACACAAGACGAATTTATTCTACTTAGACCAGGAAACCCCAGAGAGGCTTCCATAACTACTGGTGCTGTGGATGCTAGTATGGTATCGCAGCACTATTCCACAATAATAGCAGACGACTTAATAAATCGTGAATTTGTAACTACTCCAGAACAGGTACAAAAGTCCATATTGTATTTTAAAGACTTACTTGACTTGTTAGACCCAGGAGGTAAGCTGGAGGTTATAGGAACACGGTGGGCCCACCATGATTTATACTCTTGGATTATAAACGACTTTGGACACAAGGCTAGTATTAGAGTACCGGAGGGTTATTTGGATGAGTCTTTAATCGAACGATCTAAAAAAACTCCAGAAGAAGATAAAGAATGGATGATCTCAATACAGCCAGCACTTGACGAAAACAATAAACCGATTTTTCCAGAAGAGTTTAACGAACGAACCTTAAACTCTCTTAGGATGTCTAAAGGGCCTTACGAATTTGGAGCACAGTATTTATTAAACCCTACACCTAAAGACGATCAGAGATTTAAAGACGAGTGGTTTAGAAAAATTGACTTACTCCCAAATCCAAACGAACTGACTGTATGTATGACAGTAGACCCTGCTATATCTTTACAAGATGAGGCTTGCAGAAGTGCTGCTGCTGTTTGTGGGTATGACGTAAACAATTATATGTATTTTCTGGATGGATTTAATGAACGATTGAGTGTTGAGGAGTTTCAAGAAGCTGTGTTTGATTTAGCTCAAACATGGCAAAGAAAAGCAAAAGTATTTCTCCCTGTGGGGTTTGAGTCTATAGGATTTCAAGAGATATATGTATACAACATAGAACGAATGATGCTGGAACGAGGAGTTTACTTTGCTATAGATGAGATAAAAAGGCGGTCACAGAGTAAGGATGAACGTATTTTAAAATTAGTTCCACGAATAAAACATGGGTTCTACTTACCAAAGAGTATACCTAAAACCCCATACTCCAGTGTGGAAGGTAGTTATGATCTAGTCCACAGGCTGGAATGGCAGCTCACAAAATTCCCGTATGCTGGAGAAAAGGACCTTGCAGATACAATGGCAGACCAACTTCATATTGTAAAACCGACTAGCTTACCGGGTGAAACTCCAGTGAAACATAAGGATCAAAGAGAATTTATTCATAGGTCTATTAGAGAAGATAATAAACAGATTAGAAACCACAAGATAGTTAGTTTTGATGATGCGGTTCGTGAGGAGGAGTTTTAATGAAAGTTTTAGATTGGGTAAAGAGAAAAACAGGCGAAGTAAAACATAGAGGAGAACGTAATGCTAATACGGACGAAGAAAACCAATTATTAGATGAAGCTATAGAAAGGTTTGAAATAGCCAAAAGCGAGAAGAAAGACTCCAGAGGCAGAGATTTACACAGAAAGTGGACTGAAATAGACAGGATGTATAAAGGGAAACAGTGGAAAGGTCCTGTACCATCCTACAAGTCCACGCCTGTACTAAATTTTTCTTTTAGTTTAATTGAGTCTATTGTACCTAGAATTACAGATAATAACCCAGAAATATTGGTTAAAGCTAGAAGAACCCAAGAAAACGCAGAACTTGCAGATATGTTGACTCATGTTCAGAAGTATCTGTGGTATAGAAATAAAATGCCTAAAAAGTTTAACGAGAGTACCCGAATGTGTATGAAGTACGGAACAGTTATTTATAAGAGTATTTGGGACCCTGACTTGTACGATGGATTTGGTGATGTAGTGTATTCTGTAGTTCATCCAAAAAACTTTTTCCCTGATCCAAGGGCGTATGAGATAGAACAAATGGATTATTGCTTTACTTCTGTACCAAAGTCTATAGAGTATTTTGTTAGAAGGTGGCCCGACAAAGGCAGGTACGTGGTGGCAGACCATGACTCCCATGAA
>PWFW01000142.1 GCA_003554225.1 Halanaerobiaceae bacterium
AAATACAGAAGAAGGGATTGTGAAAATGATGAAATTGCTTAATTCAACACTTGAGGAGATTACCGGGCTGGATCAAGATAAAATAAAGGAAGCCCGGGAAAGGCTAAATTCTTTAACAAAACCACCAGGAAGTCTGGGAAAACTGGAAGAGCTGGCTGCTAAACTGGCTGGAATTCAGGGCAATATCTATCCCCGGATAAAAAATAAGGCCCATATATTGCTGGCCGCTGACCACGGAGTAGCGGCTGAGGGTGTAAGTGCAGTACCTCAGGAGATAACTGCTCAAATGGTAGAAAATTTTCTGGATGGAGGAGCAGCGATTAATGTTTTGTCCCGGCAGGCAGGAGCAGATCTTAAAGGGATTGATATCGGGGTGGCCAGGGATATCGAGAGAGAGGGATTGATCAACAGGAAAATTCGTTACGGTACTGCCAATCTCTGCAGAGAAGCAGCTATGACAGAAGAAGAAGCGGTTTCCAGTCTGGAGGTGGGTATAGAAATAGCCCGGGAGACGATTGCTGAGGGGGTTGAGCTTCTCGGTGTCGGTGAAATGGGGATTGCCAATACGACTTCAAGCAGTGCAATTCTTGCTGTTCTGGGTGATTATCAGCTGGATGAGATTGTGGGGTATGGCAGCGGGATTAGCAGCGAAAAATTAAACAAAAAGAAGCAGGTTATCAGGGAGGCGATCAAGATCAATCAACCGGATCCCGGTGATGGGCTGGATGTGCTGGCCAAGGTGGGTGGCCTGGAGATTGGCGGAATGGCAGGAGTTATGCTGGGAGCTGCTGCTGAATCGGTGCCGGTTATTGTCGATGGATTTATTTCAGGGGCTGCTGCTCTGCTGGCCTATAAACTGGAGCCGAAGGTGGTTGATTATTTAATCAGTTCTCACGAATCGGAGGAGCCCGGTCACAGGAAGATCTTTGATTTCCTGGGGATGGAGCCCATGCTGCAGTTAAATATGCGCCTGGGAGAAGGGACCGGGTCGGTTCTGGCCATGAGTCTGGTTGAAGCAGCTGGAAAAATAATCAGTGAGATGGCCACCTTTGCTGACCTGAAAATGGATACTGGAGAGATGCTTTAGTTTTTTTGAGTTTATTTGCCGGGCAGCTGAGCTATTCGAGCTATTTTGACGGAACTGGCTATTTAACTGGCTATTTAGACCAGCGGCAGATAGCCTTCATCTGAAGTGTTTTCCTGCCGGATTAGATTCTGGCAGGCCTGCTGAAGACGGTTTATACCCACTCTTATTTCCTCTTCTGAAGCTGCTGCAAAACTCAAACGGAAATAGGGTATATTCTCCTTAGTATCTCGGGGATGAAGAAAAACTTCTCCGGGCAGCAGGGCAACATTCTGCTGGCGGGCAGCCAGATAAAAATCTCTGCCGCTGAATTCAGCCGGCAGCTTAAGCCAGAAGTAGATTCCTCCCCGGGGGATAAAGGGGATGGCAAGCGGGGGGAGAAGCTTATCCTCAATTTCTTCCAGCATGGTGGTAAATCGCTCCTGAAAGAGCCGCCCTATCCGAACAATATGCTGCTGCCAGAGACCTTCCCGCAGGTAATAATCCATGGCCCGCTGGGTCAATCCGGCACTGGAGATATCGGTGGCATGTTTGGCTGCCAGCAGCCGGGATTGATATTTTTCCGGCAGGGGGAGAAAGGCCAGCCTGAGTCCCGGCATAAATATCTTGGAAAAGCTTTTAATATAGAGCACCCTTCCCTGATTATCATAGGTTTTAAGAGGAAGGGGAGGCTCTCCCCGGTAGCAGAGCTCTGACAGGCAGTCGTCTTCGATGATGAAAAAATTGTATTCTTCGGCCAGCTGGATTAGCTTCTGCTTCTTTTCTCTGCTCCAGCAGATGCCGGTGGGGTTGTGAAAGCTGGTCATGGTATAAAAGAGCTGATAGCGGTTTCGGGAGAGTTTATTTTCCAGCTCCTGGAGATCGGGGCCGTCTTCTTTCAGCGGGATGCTGTCAATGTCAGCGGCCCGGGACTGAAAGGCTGAAATTGCCCCGGGATAGGTGGGTTTTTCTACCAGAACCTGCCTGCCGTAATCCAGAAAAATTTTCACTATTAAATCGATGGCCTGCTGGGCTCCGGATACGATCTGAATCTCCTCCACCGGGATTTCCAGTCCCTGCTGGCTGAAGTAACTTTGAATTGAACGGCGCAGGGGATAAAAACCCTGGCTTTTCTGGTAGGTGAAGGCTTCCCCCTGGTCTCTTTCTAGAACGTGGTTGAGGGCTATTTTAAAATCGTCTACTGGAAAAAGAGAAGGGGCCGGGGTGGCGCTGGCAAAATTGATATCACCGCTGAGATCCAGCTGTCCATAGCCCAGCATCTCGAGAGAATCCTGTTCCCTTTCTGAGATAGCTTCTGCCGGCATTCCCGCCTCCGGTGCCACAAAGCTCCCGCTGCCAACTTTTTTGTAGATTAAGCCTTCCTCCTCCAGCAGCTCATATGCTCTGACCACTGTAGCAGGATTAACCTCAAGTTTAGCGGCCATCTCCCTGATGGGAAGCAGGCGGGAGTTCTTTTCCAGCTCATCAGCAGTAATGCCCTCCTTAATCTGAAGGTAAAGCTGCTGATAAAGCGGCTCCTTTTTGGAACGGTCAAGGGTAAGCTGCTGCCATAATGTCATGCTCTTTTCCCCCTCTTTTTTTCGTAGATTCTTTGACCTTATCTT
>PWFW01000031.1 GCA_003554225.1 Halanaerobiaceae bacterium
GCCAACCTGTAAATATTCGATTAAAGGGTCAGCTTCATCCCAGGCCAGCACTGAATATTTTTCCTCGCCGCTTCTGGCAGCAAAAAGCCCGGTGATATTATTTTTCAGCTGGTCTGCTTCCCGCAGCCTCGATCCAAAAACCATAATTTCGGTGGCTTCATCTTCAAGATACAGCATATGCTGAGCTTCAGGTAATGGCAGATAAAAGAGGGAATCATCCAGCATCGGCAGTCCGGTTTCCCTGATCCCTACAATGGTAAAGGTTCTCCCCTGAAAGGATTGATAGGCATCGGAAAACAAAATTGTCACCCTTTCTCCTATCTCAGCCTCCAGCTTATCCAGTAAACCCTTTCCGACTATAATCTCTCTCCCCTGCTCTACCATTCTTCCTTCGGTTATATCATCGCTCAGAGCCCCGTGCTGCTCTTCCATCCGGGGATCAATACCCAGGCCTACCATTCGGATAATATCGTCTCCCGGGCTGGCCATAGCTCCAAATTTTAACCGGGGCAGCAGATATTCTACCCCCTCAACTTCTCTTATCTCCTCTAACATAGCAGAGAGGCCCTGGCCCTGAAATCCATCGACGGTGTGATCCAGAGTCAGCAGCATTTCCCGGGCCCGGTATTCCTGATCAGTAATGCGGACATGTCCGTACTGGTTATCTACCACCAGTCGAAAACTGGATTCGGTAAATCCCAAAAGAAGACCCCTGGTGAAAATCACTATTGCCACCACCACTGCTATGGCCAGGATAGAAATTAAACTGCGAAATTTATTTCTGCTGAGATTGCGCAGGGCTATTCTAAATAAATATAACAATTAACTGCCACCCCCTACCTCTTATAAATAGCATCAATGGGATCTTTACGGGCAGCCCAGAAAGCAGGGATGATGCTGGCTAAAAAGGCAACAAGAATACCAAAGAAAAAAACCAGCACAAAGGAGCCCGGACTCCAGCCACCGTAGATTCTACCAATCAGGGGAATCCCGAAGGTGGTCTCCTCTCCCAGCAAAATACCCAGATCAAAGCCAAATCTATTAAAAAGAGCTACACTGATAAAACCTACAAAACAGCCTATTATGCTGCCCATCAAACCAATGCCGATAGCCTCCAGGGCAAAAACCCCGACGATCTCTCCTTCTTTTAATCCCATAGCCTTCATCATTCCTATCTCTTCCATTCTTTCCAGGGCAGCCAGGATAACAACATTGGATATACCGATGGCCCCAACAATTAAGATAAGACCCAGCACAACATAATTTTCCAGCCTGCCAGCAGCCTGCATGGCTTTAACCATCTGAGCTGAATCCTCCCAGGTGCGGGCGGAAAATCCCGTCCCGGTCAGACTGTCTGCCAGTGACTCCGCTGCGCTGACAGCTACCTCCCTGTCAGTCATCCTGACCATAATTCTATTTGCTGCTCCTGGCTCAACCCTAAGTGCATTATAGGCCTGAGCCCGGTTATAGAAAACAGTGCCAAGATTCATATCAGGATGGGGGGTGGTAACAATGCCCTGAATTTCACCTTCAATGGTATTAAAGGAGCCTTCCCTGTCCTGAAAAAGCAGGGTGAAAAAATCACCGGGTTTTAGTTCCAGGACATCAGCCAGCTGGCTGCCAATAACCAGACCCTCTGCCTCAGAAGTTAAAAATTCTCCGGCAGTAAGATAATCACTGTTATCAAAAACCATGGGAAAACTTTCCGGATCAATAGCTCTCACCTTCACTGGAAATTCGTCCCTGCCGGTGGTAATATTGGCGCTGAAGTCCAGCACTTCGGTGTGGCTGCGATATCCAGGTAGAGCGGTTATCTCATTAATCAGCTCCTCACCGGGATAAAAACTCTTTTTAAGAGGAGATTCAAAATCCTGCTGATAAAGCTCCTCTCGCCCCACTTCCAGGTGAGCTGATTCCAGGTTGATGATATTATCGTAGGATATTTCTGTCAGTCCCGCCATCATGGATTCAACCACCAGAAAAATTATAATGGCGAAGGCCAGCACTCCTGCTGTAACCAGAGTCCTTCTCCGCCGGCGGAACAAATTTCTTGCTGCTATTCGCAGGAGATACATACTGTTTCCTCCTCTGAACCTCTCACTTAGAAAATAATCAATTTAAATATTCTTTTCCTTTTCCAGCTTTACTTATCTCTGCTGCAATTCTGACATCAAATTATCAGGCAAGCTCTATCCTTTGTTTTGCAAGTTCCTGATTAAAATATAATTAAAAAAAAAATAATAACTGGTTCTCAATAACTTCCAGAAACTCTTGGGAATGACTGTAATTCTGATTCAATTATAACTCTTTGTTTTGCCCTCGTCAATCAAACTCACCTGTAATTTTCTCCTTATTCAGGTTTGAACTCGCCAGTAATTTTATGATAAAATCTATGACAGCAGGATAATTTGCCGCTTTAGCTGTTTAGATTAAAACTGCATCAGGGAGTGATAACATGGCAAAAGTAGCTGTGCTCTACTACAGCAAAACCGGAAATACAGAAAAAATGGCTCAAGCTGTCAAACAGGGAGGAGAAAATTCTGATTCTCAAGCTCATCTCGCCCGGATAGAGGATTTCAATCCTGAAGATTTGCCCGAATATGAGGGAATAATCATCGGCTCTCCCACCTATTATGGTCTTCTGGCAGGGCCGGTCAAAGATTTCCTCGACCGCTCAATTAAGGTCCATGGTCAGCTAAAAAATAAAATTGGAGCAGCCTTTTCTTCCTGCGCTACTACCGGGGGAGGAGTGGAGTCCACTATCTTAAGTATTCTGGAGACGATGATGGTTCACGGCATGCTGGTAAAGGGCTTCAGTGATAGAGGCCATTATGGACCAATCAGCGTAGAAGAGCCTGACAAGAGGGCCCTGAAGGAATGCCGCCAGTTGGGCGAGGATATCGGAAATTTAGTCCGGAATAATTATTAACTAAACAGTGGTGCTCTCCCCTGCTGAGACAGCAGTTTTTTCTGATTTGTGTTGATTTAGATTTTCCAATTCCGGTATCCGGAAAATAGAGAGGGAAACCAGAACTGCCAGTCCCCCTCCCAACAGGAAGGGAAGGTGGGCAGGCACAAGGTCCATTAAAAAACCTACCAGCGCCATTGAGATAGGGGTCAGGCCCTGCGAGAAGGCACCGAAGAGTCCAAACACCCTGCCTCTCAATTCATCGGGTATCAGCCGATGAAACAGGGTAAATACCGGGACATTGGTGACAGCATTGATTGTCCCGGTTATCATCATTACCAGCACTACAAAAAAGATTAAAATAGCTGGAGAAGTTCCTGCTAAAAAGACCGGCAGCACAGGTATGCCCAGGCTCATCAGGAAGAAACTCTGGCTGAGAATGGTTGCTCCCAGAAAAAACTGATAATCCTTTATCACATAGTAATTAATCAGAACCGAGCCTAAAATTGCTCCTGCAGGAAAGGCTGATTTAGCCAGGCCAAAGACCGTGCTGCTGGTCTGAAATATTTCATTAAAAACATAGGGAATACCTACAGCATACAGGCCATTAAATAAAAAGTTCAAAAATATGGCAAAACTAAAAATAACAAAGAGTTCTCTGGTTCTCACCAGAAAACTAAAACCCTCTTTAAAATCTGTTATCAAATTGAACTTCTCCTGGCTTTCTCCGGCCTTTTTGATAGCAGGAATATTGATAAAAAGCTCTGAAATCCCCGAAATAATAAAACTGATACCGTTAAAGAAAAAGGCTCCGGCAAAGCCTAAAACTCCAATTAGTATTCCACCCAGCGCTGCTCCAATAATCTGGGTAAAATTGCTGCTGATATTCTCCAGAGAATTGGCCTTTTCTAGATTTGCATCCTTAACCAGATTGGGTATGATGGCACTTAAAGCCGGATTGAAAAAAGCACCGCTGACTGCCAGAATAAATGTAACAGTTCCCAGTTGAAAAAAACTGGCCTCTCCTCTTTGAACTATAAATCCCAGTCCCAGCACCGCCACTCCCCGGAGAAAATCCATTCCACAGATCAATACTTTACGATTGATCCGGTCAGCAGCAATTCCTCCCAGAGGCCCAACCAGAACACCGGGCAGGGTCGAGATTAAAAGTATTAAACCGGTTGCCGAGCCGCTGCCTGTCAACTCCAGCACATACCAGGTCAGGGCAATGAAATGTATTCCGTTGCCAATCCTGGAGGCCAGCCCTCCAAAAAACAGCAGCATAAAATCTCTATTCTGATATAAACTCTTCTTCTCCTCCAGCATAATTATCCTCCCTATAGTCTGTTTTCAGCAGTTTTCCACTCTTGCTGCCCCAGATTAAACCTTTTTTGTGATTTTCTTTTTTTTATTATTAAATCAGCAATAATCTTTATATAATAATTATATACTCTAATATTAATATTTTCAAGTATTATATTAAAATATTTAATATTTATTTGATATTTAATTGCATTTTTTTATTTTATATTTATCTCTCCACAAAAAAATCCTGTTTAATGACAGCAGACTGCCATTAAACAGGGATTATTTACAGATAATAAATGCAGTTATTAACTTATAATCAGGCAATAAACCAGAAAACCAGCTAAATCATATCTTTGCTATTCATCAGCCAGACTGTCAAAATAACCTTGAATCAGAACAACCGGGGTCCCTTTATCACCACTTCCGCTGATCAGATCACAGAGGCTGCCAAGCAGATCGGTCAGCTGCCGGGGGGTTGTTCCCTGGGCCTCCATTTTCCCTATCAGATCAGCATCTTTACCGGCTATCTCTTCCCTCGCTGCTTCCAGCAGTTCTTTTCCCCGCAGATCTTTAAGCTTATTATCTGCCAGATATTTAAGTTTAATTTCATTGGGAGTACCGTCCAGTCCTGATGTATAGGCCGGGGAAACCACCGGATCTGCCAGCTCCCAGATCTGAGCTGTGGGATCTTTATAGGCTCCATCACCATAGATCATAACCTCTATACTTCTCCCTGTTTCTTCTTTTAACCTTGACTGAATACTTTCAACCAGCGCCTGACCCTCCCGGGGAAATAGTTTAAGTTTTTCTTCAGAGGCTTTATTAGATCCCAGCAGGCCATATTCCGGGTTATAACCTCTACCTCTATCACGGGTGCAGAGGTCATCAAGAGCAAGGATTTTTCTGGCCCCGGCCTGCTGCAAAATACTTCTGGTGGTATGACGGCTGTGAATATCTGCTACCAGAATATCACCGGTATAATCAAGAATTTTTTCGGGATTATTTGCCAGAAAAACCTCCAGATTTTCTCCTCCTATTTCCTGATAAAGATCGAGGTAATTAATTCCGGTATAGGGATGCTTGAAATCCGGAAAAATCTCCCGGTATTTATCTAAAGTTATGGTATCTTGATAGGGCTTGATTCCTGCCTCCCTCATTTTCTCCGGATCAAGAACCGGATTGCCAACTTCATCCCGGGGATAACTTAACTGCAGATAAATTTTACAGCTGCTGCGGGCAATTCCCTGGAGGATCATGGCAAATCTATTTCTGCTGAGAATGGGAAAAACTACACCTATTTCATCCTGAAAGTTCTCCTTAATCTCTGCTGCAATATCATCAATGGTAATATAATTACCCTGGGCCCGGGCCACCACTGATTCGGTAATTCCCACCACATCTTTATCATTAAAACTAAAACCTTCCCTTTCAGCCGATTCCAGTAGGGAAGATACTGCTATCTTTTCCAGGTTATCGCCTTCTTGAATAATTGGAGTTCTAATTCCTCTTGCCTGTGTGCCTAATTTTCTCATCTCACTCACCTCTAAGTTAATATTCGTCATTAGCTGGATAATATCCTGCCTTAGCTGGCCGAAGGGAGGAAAAAACTTCCCGGCAAAATATTAACTGCTAGTTTTCTATTAAATAGGGAAAAGAAAAAATCTGCTCCAGCCGGTAAGCTGCCTGCAATAATAAGTCATCTTTAAAATAATCTCCGATCAGCTGGATTCCGATGGGAAGGTTTCCGCCAGTTAAACCTGCTGGCAGTGAAATTGCCGGTCTGCCGGTTAAATTGGCTGCTGTGGTAAAATCAGGGCTGGTATATTCACTGATGGGATCATCCCTCTCCAGTATCTTTCTGGGAGGATAGGGAGTGGTTGGGGTTAAAATAAAATCACAATCCTCAAACCGGGAATTGAACTCCTCACTTATCAGAGTTCTAATTCGCAGAGCCTGATAATAATATTTAATTCTATCCATAACCAGGCCACCTAAAAGAATACGTCTTTTGGTTTCTGAGCCCAGCATTCCACTGTTGGCTTCAGTTAACCTGTTATTTATGCCATCATCCTGAAAACAGATACCATTGAGCTCCTTTTCCATCCCAAGCAAACAGCCGTAAACCTCAGCATGGGCGATGATATAATAGGTTATCTTGCTAAGATCAACTTCAGGGAGCTGAATTTCCCTGATATTTCCTCCCAGCTTCTCTATCTCTTTTTGAGCTGCCAAGACCGTTTTTCTGATATCGGGATCAATATTTCCGGCAAGATAATTTTTAGCGATGCCAAAGGTAAAATCAGCTATATCCCCTTCAATATCACAGATAAAATCAGACCTTTCACCTCTGACCAGCCGGGGGTCATTTTCATCCACCTCAGAAATTATATTCATTAATAAAGCTGCATCCCTGACACTGTTGGTAATCGGTCCGATCTGATCTAGAGAAGGGGCAAAGGCATTTAAACCGCACCGGGACACCAGACCATAGGTTGGTTTATAACCCACCACCCCGCAGTGAGCCGCTGGATGGCGAATCGAGCCCCCGGTATCTGATCCCAGGGCAGCCGGAACCAGCCCTGCAGCCACTGCTGCTGCCGAACCTCCGCTGGAACCACCCGGTATGTGTTCCGGGTTCCAGGGATTTAAAGTTTGCAGCAACACATCATCACTGTCTGGAGGAACCATACCAAACTCATCGAGATTGGTCTTACCGGCAATAATTCCTTGCTGGTTTAATATAGTCTGAACTACAAAGGCATTAAATCTTTGAGATTTTTTAGGTTTTACCCGGGAAGCACAGCTGGTGGGAAAATCTCTGGTGGCTATGTTGTCTTTAACTCCAAGAGGTATACCTCTAAGTAAATTCCTGCAGTCTTTCTCTTTCACCTTATTATTCTCATTCCTTCGAATACTTTCAGGCATATCATGAGCATATATTATAAAGGCTTTATATCTGGGATTCAATAGCTCTATTCTGTGCTGATAATGCTCGGCTATTTCCTCTGGGCTTATTTTATTATCTTCTCGAGCTGCAATCAAATCAGTCAGCTTCCTTTGAAAAATTTCCATCCAGTTTTCCCCCTATGCTGATAACCGGTCCAGTCTAAAGCTCTTAATTGCTCAGACAGAAAAGTGCCCCCCCGCAGAGGGGTGGCAGTTACTACCTCCAGTCATTTTACGGGAGCTGATAATTTAAGAGCTGTGGTCTTTTCTTAAATCAAGCCCTCTTCTTCCAGAAATTCAGCTGCTGCTTCATCGGGCTCATAACCTTCTATATCAACCAGAGCATTTAATCTCTGCATTGTCTCATCATCCAGTCTTTCAATCAAGGGCTGAAGGATTTCCTCAATATCAGGATACCTTTCTAAAGTTTCTGCCCTGATTACAGGAGCACCATTATAAACAGGATGATAATTCTGGTCATCTTCCAGAGTTACCAGGTCAAAGCCATCAATCCGGCCGTCGGTAGCAAAACCCATACCCAGAGCTACATCACCGTCACGCAGAGCACCATAGGTTATGCCGGTATCCATTATCTGGGTACCCTCAAAGAAGAAATCGTAATGCTCTGTTAGGCCGGGATAACCATCTTCCCGGACCGAATATTCATGATTGGTTGCAAATATCCACTGTCCAGGTTCAGGAGCCTCTACACCTTCATTGATAGCTGCCGCCAGATCGCTTAAGGTTTCGATTCCCAGCTCTTCAGAGTCCTCTCTTCTCATCATTATGGTATAGGTGTTATTAAGGGGAGCATAGTTTAACCAGACCAGATTGTATCTTTCCAGATCTTCATCTCGAACAATCTGATAGGCTTCCTCGGGATCAGTGATGGGATCTTCAAAGCCCAGATGAGTGATTAAAGCCGTTCCGGTATATTCCCAGGCCAGATCAACTTCACCCTCTTCCTGGGCCTCTCTCAGGATAATTGTTCCACCCAGGTTCGTCTCATCAACAGTGGGAATATCATTAGCTTCCAGCATCTGAATTGTCAGCTGTCCCAGAATTAACTGCTCGGTAAACTCTTTAGAGCCAACAACCACCGGATCTTCAGCCAGCGCTTCCCAGGTCCAGCCCAATACCAGAGCAAAAAGCACGATAATCACAAGCAAATAACCGGTTTTTCCTGTCAGTTTTCTCATTAAATATTTCCCTCCTTGTAGTAAATTTATTTAAATGTGCTTTTTAAAATACCTGACGGTATAGTCAGGTTTAAAACCTTAAATTAAGAAACAAAGCGTTGATTACCATTTAACCAGCCGCAGCTTAATCTGACCAATCCAGAAGTCAAGCAGTATAGCCAGCAGAGCGCTTAAACCTGCTCCGGTGATAATTATCATATTCCGTCTGATGGAGAGACCGGTTACTATTAAATCTCCCAGTCCTCCGGCCCCGATAAAGGTTGCCAGAGTTGCCGTTCCCACATTAATAACAATTGCAGTCCGAATTCCTGCGGTAATAATAGGGGCAGCCAGGGGCAGCTCAATCCTTGTCAATATCCTTCTCCCGGTCATACCCATTCCCCTGGCTGATTCTATCACCTCATCACTGATGCTGGTTATTCCAGCAAAAGTATTGCGCAGAATCGGCAGAATTGAATAAAGCCAGATGGCAAAAACTGCGGTATTAAATCCCAGCCCCAGGATGGTATAAAAGAGGGCCAGAATAGCCAGGCTGGGCACAGTCTGTCCTATATTAACTATATTTTCAAATACCTTCCCGATATAATAGAATCGGGGACGGGAAAGTAAAATTCCTCCTGGTATCCCGACTGCCAGAGCTCCGGCCATCGAAACACCAACAATCACCAGATGCTCTCGAAAGGCCCGCCAGATATTCTCTCTCGAAAGCATTCTTTCCACCATGCTGTCGGTGGGGTTCTCCATAACATAGTAAACCATAACCAGACCTGTGACAAATATAGCTACAGTTACAGCTAAAAGTTTAATATTTTCCTTTTTCATTACCCCTGCCTCACCTCCTGCAGTAGGTCCTGAAGGGTTATAATATCTCTAAAAAATCCTTTCTCCTCATCTACGACAGGGACATAACCCTCACCGCTTTCCAGCATGACTGACAGGGAATCATTTAGGGTAGAATCTGCTGTTACCTGGTCATGAATTTCATCTACCAGCTCTCCTGCTGTTTCACCTTCCTTCTTAAGACTCTGCTCATCGACCCTTCCCAGCAGACATCCCTGTTCGTCTGTCACCATTAAAGCTCCCACCTTACTTTCGCTGAGCTTATCTTTAATCTCTTTCCTGCCACTTTCTGCAGCAACACTGTATTTATCGGCATCTTCCTCAATTATATCCTCTACCCGAATCAGATGGAGCCGTTTAATTGACCTGTTTCTCCCCACCAGCTGAGCCACAAATTCATTGGCCGGAGCATCGAGCAGCTCTTCAGGGGTGGAGTGCTGAACCAGTTCTCCCTCTCTTAAAACTGCAATTTTATCGCCCATTTTAATTGCTTCATTGATGTCATGAGTAACAAAAATTATTGTTTTATCCATTTTATCCAGAATTCTCAAAAACTCATTTTGCAGTCTGGCCCTGGTAATGGGATCAACTGCGGCAAAGGGTTCATCCATCAGCATAACCGGAGGATCTGCAGCCAGAGCTCTTGCCACTCCCACCCGCTGTCGCTGGCCGCCGGAGAGAGCGGCAGGCCTTCTATCACTATAAATTTCGGGATCCAGGCCCATTAAGTCCAGCAGCTCTCTTACTCTTTTGTTAATCCTCTCCCGATCCCAGCCCAGTTCTCGGGGAACTGTGGCAATGTTCTCTTTAATGGTCATATGGGGAAAGAGCCCGATCTCCTGGATAACGTAACCTATTCCTCTTCTTAGATCTATCTGATTCATCTCTGAGGCTCTCTTGCCATTGAGATAAACCTCGCCTTCATCTGGCTCATGAAGCCTGTTAATCATTTTCATAGTTGTTGTCTTTCCACAACCGGAGGGTCCTACCAGTACACAGACCTCACCTTCATTTATTTCCAGAGATAATTTGTTAACCGCCGGACGATCCAGCCCGGGAAAATGCTTGGTTAGGTTTTCTATTTTAATCATTGAAATCCCCCTTGTTTTCCAGTTCTAATTCCCTGCTCAGTTATATAACCCTGACTCCCGGCAATGATCTGCACTGAAGCAAATACTTAATACTTAATTGTTTTGGCCCTCTCAGCCCAGCCCAGCAGCAGATCAAAGGCCACTGCTATTATGGAAACAAAGATTGCCCCGGTTATAATCATCGGTGGATTGGTCCGGGAAATGCCATTAAAGATTAATTCACCCAGTCCTCCCGCACCAACATAGGCTGCAATAGCACCAATTCCCACCACCATAACGGTAGCTGTTCTGATGCCTGCCATAATAACTGGAAAAGCCAGCGGTAGTTTAACTCTGAAAAGAATCCGGTAATCCTTCATTCCCATACCCCGGGCAGATTCTATAATAGCCTGATCAATCTCAGCTATACCGGAATAGGTATTTCGAACAATCGGCAGCAGTGAATATAATATCAGGGCAATAACCCCGGTCTGGAATCCAATGCCAAAAAATGGCAGCAAGAGACCCAGCATGGCTATACTGGGAACGGTCATTAAAACCTGGCAGATGGTTAACACCGGAGAAGCTAGAAACTTAAAATAACTTATTAAAACCCCCAGAAAAACTCCTACCAGGATAGCAATACCAACCGAGACTACAATCAGCCAGAGATGCTCAAGAAAAAGGCGCTGTACCATTTCTGATCTGTGAATCATATATCCAATCACTTCCATACTAATAACCTCCCTGCTTCAGCAGCTTCATTAACTGAGATTCTGTTCTAAGTTTCTCATAGCTAATTTCATATTCTCAATCTTCTCAGTTCAGCAGCAGCCTCTCACCATATTTCCTCTCAATATCTCTTTTGATCTCCTTATCAATATATTCCGGTTTATGCTCGGCTAGAATATCCCTGGCAATTTTCTTTGCCCGTTTACTGGCATCCAGCCCTCCTTCTTCCTGCCATATCTCCCGGCGCTGGCGATCTGATAACCTGGGCTGAAAATACTCCGAACGCATATATTTCATGGTATGCTCCTCACCCAGGAAATGTTCTCCCGGTCCTACCCGATCAATTACTTCTCTGGCAATGGTATCTGAATTTACTTCAATTCCCCGAACTGCCCTCATCACCATACCGATAATTTCATCATCAATCACATACTGCTCATAGGCTACGGTGGTGCAAAATTCCAGCAGTCCGGCAGCATCATGGATAAAGTTTGCCCCTGCCAGCCCGGTCAGCATTGAGGTCATTGCCTTTTCATAGCCGGCCTGAACATCGGGAACCTTGCTGTCAGACATTCCGGCAGTAGCATAGAGCGGCAGCTCATAATGCTGGGCCAGCCGCGCCATTCCGGCATGCATCAAACCCATCTCGACTTCACCGGTTATATAGGCTGCCTGCTTGAGATCCATAGCTGAAGCGGTGGAAGCCAGCAGAACCGGCGTACCGGGATTGGCCAGCTGGGCCAGAACCACACCTGCCAGAGATTCTGCTGTCATCAGCACAATATTGCCTGCAACCGTCACCGGGCCGGTACCTCCAGCCAGAGGTTCAGCCGGGATGGCCACCGGGAGGCCCTCGCGGGCTATCTGCAGGAGAAAATTGGTGTAATCCCTGTCAAGCTTTAAAGGAGACATAACACAGGTTATAAAGGAGATAAAGGGTTTATCCCTTAAGGTCTTTTTATCTCCAGCAATTTTTGCTGCCATATCAATGACATCGCTGATCCCCTGACTGGAATAAATCCCCCCCATGATATGTTTGCGGGTATTATCCAGAGCACTGTAAAATCTATTTAGATCAATATTTTTATCACTGCATTCTTCCGGATAAACCGGAATAACATAAAAATGAATATTTTCCAGGTAATCCACCAGCCTTGCTATATCTTTAAGGTCCTGCACTTTAACCTTTCTCTTTTCTCCACTATCAAGATCAAGTACATTCAAGAC
>PWFW01000001.1 GCA_003554225.1 Halanaerobiaceae bacterium
AACAGTTACTGCCGCTCCAAGCAGGGCTGCAGTGACTGAAAACTCGATGAGCCACACAGTCATGAGAATCGGGATGGCGAGTTCATACGTGTGTACAAGTCCGTGTGAGCCTGCGGTGAAGAATACGATCTGTCGATCGCTACGATTCATGCAAACGCCCACCTATAAGAGATCCAGACTGGTGTGTGGTTGTATTCCTCGTACTGGCATCCATATGATGGCAGTATTACGATATCTTTCTCAAAGTACAATTGGTGTAAGCGGAAATTGCCGGCTTACGAATATAAACTTACTATTCACCAGTTATATTTGGGGCTGCAACCGATTCTCGCTCCAGTTCGTCTTCGCTCACCTCAATCATAACGTGTGCCCGGGTATCCGATCGGGTAATCGCTGTTTCTTCGGCAGTATCGCTTGGAACCAACTCCTCGCGTAGCTCCTGTTCTGAGGGGACCTCGCCCTCTGGATACACTGCTGCAAAGCGTGCCGCTACTGTGTCACCACCAACACCACCTTCAGACGCGGGCAATGTCAGTACACTCACAAAACTGTCAACAGTATTGAATACTGGATTCTCTTCAAGTTCTGATGACCCATCTGGTGGTTCATCCCCAGTCTGGAGATCTTCCTCCTCTAGTCCATTCACATCCCAAAACCCAGTCACTAGGTCTGCGTCTCCAGTACTCTCGAAGAGAAATTCACCATCATCGGTATCCCGTACACGACCCGTTTCGGCTATCAGGTTTTCAACTGCATCGTTGAGAGTCGTAATCACGTCTTGATGTTCAACACCCTCTCCAGTCTGTAACCCAGCAACGACTGAGCTCTCTGCAACTGCATATGCTAATCCATCGGTTTCAGTACCTTGTTCGCCCTCAAAAATGGTGAATCTATCATTGGTCTGTACTTCAAATCCATCAGCATACGTCTCTTCGAATAGATCTGGATCAAACGATCCATGAAATACAAACGTTCCTTCCGTCATGGTGATCGCTTCGGTTTCCATTCCATCCGGTTCACTATCGTTCCCAAGTGTGCCTTGCCACGGATATCCCCATAACCCAACTTGGAACCATAACGCGGTGATACATAGTGCGAGCGCATACCCGCGTCTTCAGGCGCGGGTCAAACGGACAATAGCGTACATTTCCACTGACGATGGGACGGCTGGGTTTCCCACCGTTTACGATAGTTCTAAGACATCACAGAAGCATAGTGTGTAGTACGGATGAAGACCACACGGCACGCAACGTACAACCTCAACTACCACATAGTGTGGATACCGAAGTACCGACAACCGGTACTCGTCGGTGGCGTTGCAACCCGTGTACGAGACATCCTCCACGAAATAGCCGATGAAAAAGGGCTGGAGATTATCGACCTGACCGTTCATCCCGACCACATCCACCTGTTCGTCAGTAGCCCGCCGAAACACTCCCCGTCACTTCTCGCCAACTGGTTCAAAGGTATCAGTTCGCGGAAATACAACCACCGCCACGCAGACCACGACGGCGAGAAAATCAAGTGGGCACGCGGCTACTACGCGGGTACAGCGGGGCACGTTTCGAGCGAGACTGTCGAGAAGTACATCCAGCGTCAACAGAACTCATGAGTTCTGTTTGGCACACGAGAAACGCGACGCGTTTCTCGGGACGTCACGAGGAGGACGAACAGTGACCAAACTCACCGAGACATTGGAACTGAAGCTCGTGGAGCCGAACGCCCACAAGCACCGCAAACTCTGTGAGACGAAACAAGCGTACCAAGACGCGCTCGAAGCCGCGTTCAACGCCAACTGCACCACACAGTCAGCGGCCAATGACGTAGTGGTCAACTACGACCTGAGCGGCTACGCGAAGAACGCGCTCAAGAAGTACGTCCCACAACTCTGTGGCGGAAGCTACGACGCGAAAGAGCTTCACGACGACCACCCTGTACGGTTCACGAACGAAGGCCCGGTGCTCGACCACAAACCGCAGAACGCCATCGAGTGGTACGTCAAAATCCCGCACCACGACGACTACCACCTCTGGTTGCCCGCCCAACCGAATCCTGAACAACGGGAGTGGTTGGAAGCGTTGTACGCGGGAGACGCGACGATGGGTGAGTGTCGGCTGTTCGACCGTGACGGCGAGTGGTACTTCCACATCGTCGCTACGCGGGACGTGGAGGAACGAGAAACCAGTTCGGCGGAGACGCCGATTGGGGTAGACATCGGGGAAGCCTCTTTGTTAACGGTGTGTCACCGTGACGAGCGCGCTCAATATTGCAGACCGCTACCTCAGCGGAGAGAGCCATTCAACAGAACACACGAGTGGTGATGACTTGGCTGAGGAAGGGGAACGTTTGACCGTCCCACAAGACAGTCACGCCGTTGACGAATCGCTGTGCGATTCGTTCGCACACCAGAAATCTACGATTTCTGGGGACGATGCTGACACCCAGCAGACGATGCGTGGAACGTATGCGTCTTGAAATCTTAGGGCCGTACCCGGCCTGAAATCCTATGGTGGGATCCCCACGACATTAGGCGCGAGTGGAGGTGAATAAACATATTTACTCTGGTAAATTCTGATATTAATTGTCTCCAAGAAATACAATTCTCTACTGATATTTGAGTTTCTAAGAGTATGTATAGGTGTCATCCAGCACCGACACTATTAGAAGTCGATAAAACCAA
>PWFW01000199.1 GCA_003554225.1 Halanaerobiaceae bacterium
CAGGTCCGGATAATCATCCTTTGGCAGCTCGATCTCAAACACAGGCGAGTCCGGGTCGAGAGAAAGCTCATAGTTCGCCCCACCGTCAAGATCGCCCATCGTAAACTCGTAGGTGCCTGCGTCTTCGCCGCTCTCACGACCAAGCGAGCCGCTCAGCTCATCGCCCTCTTCAAGCGAATCGTGGCTGAAGGCAAACTCGGCCGGGTCTTCTTCACCATACATCCTGGACTGGCCCGGTTCAGGCGTTATAGTAAGCTCACGCGGCTCGATCTCGAAAGAAGGTGAGCTATCTGCCATGACAAGGTCATATTTATAGCCACCGGTAAGATCACCGAGGGTAAACGCATAGCTTCCAGTGCCTTCTCCGGGGACACGGCTCAGTGAACCCATCAGAGTATCGCCTTCACGAAGTGGTTCGTGTGTAAATTCGAAATTTTCCGGGTCTTCTTCTCCATATATTTTGCCTTGGTCAGGCTTTGGCATAATAGTTATTTCATATTTTTCTCTTCTTCGATGAGCATTCCTCACGGCCAGGTTTAATTCATACTCGTAATTCCGTTCAAACGTATCAAACACTTCACTGGCAATTAGCTCATGCCCGGCTTTACCTAGCAGGGGCCTGTCCTCATCCTGATTATGATGCTGAAAATACGTATTACGATTTTCACACAACATAAATCTGGAGAAGATATCTGCTACAGCAGTTTCTTTTCGAAATCCCATTCTCTTGGCAATTCTGGCGAATATCTTTGAACTATGCATTCGGCCTTCAACAGGTGGGTTTGTAATCATAAACAAGGTAGGCGCGGCATTTAAACGTGTTTGTTCCACAACAGCAGCCAGGTATCGCTCGAAATCATCAGGCTGTGGCGTTTTATGGGATTCGTCAAATTGTCCGGCGAGCATAAGCATATCCGGCTCGTACATATTTACCAGTTCGGTTATAGCGAAGAGTCTCTCCAGCAAGCATCCGTCCGGAGCAGGTAATGATATAACATCAAACGTCAGGGGTTCGTATACGTACTGAAGTTTCGATTGCAACAGATTTTCATAAGAGTATTCCCCCAGTTCTTCTTTCGAGTGTGCATGCACAGTGTCCAGAATAAGGATTTTAAAAACAGAAAAATCAGACCGGATAGATTGTAATTCCGCAGCATTTGTTCTGGGTGCGTTGCTTATTTTCAGGAGGACAAAGTTGCCATCTTCATCCACCAGGTTGTTGGACTCATCTATTCGCACATCTTCAAGAGAACGCGAGGCAGAAATCACTCTAACTTTTTCATCCTGTATTATTCCCCCGTTCCAGATGAGTTCAAAAGACAAAAGGGTATCCCCTTTTGTCAAAGGCACTTTTTCAGAAAAGCTAATCCATCCACCGCCTTCTGTGACGGGTTTGAGTTCCCCGATTTGATTCATATTTACGGTTTGGACATTATCTTTCTGAACATCTTCAAGCACTACCCGGTAGGATAAGTCTCTACTCACATTACCGGTGTTGCAAAAGGAAAGCTCAAGTTCCAGAGTTTGATTGTTACTCACAATGGGGGTCCCAACCAAGGGGCGAACCGACATGTCTATTGAGTCTTCGTACATCCCAAATCTTTCGGGGCTGGCATACTGAGAGATAGCTTCTCTTATTGGAGTCTGAGCGGCCACAACCACAAAAGGCCCGGATTCCTGCGCATTAAAATCCACCCTGTGGTTTGTTGATGCGTATTTATCCTGCAAGCTATCCACCCCAGCCGGTTTTATTTCAGTCTCACTGGCCGTAGCCATACTCGTCATAAGGCACAAAAACACCGCCGTGGCAACAGCACAGATACCGTTGGACTGCAGTGAATAGAGCATTATTTTCCACTTCTTTTGAAGCATAAATTTTCTCCATATACGGAAGACCAACACCGATTCTCTATTAAGCCCGCCAATAGTGTGACTAAGCGTAATGCGAGCGTCGTTTAAAAAGCGAGCTGATTTAAGCTGGAATACTACAAGGCGACAAGGTACTTAATTCACATTTATTATAGCGATAAACCATAAGCAATTACATTCTTACCCCCGTCAGGCTCTACAGCTGAATCCCCTTTTTCCTACAAGACCAATTATAACACATTTGCAACCGTAATGAAACCAACGCATTTCCGCCAATTCTTGTGGTGAAACAATGCCCAGTATCGCATGCGGGTTAAGTGCCGTATATCGTTAATGAGGATGTACGAAAAAAGATTTACGAAAAAGACAAATATCCCATATTTTTGTAATTCTTCTTCAAGTTCTTTCTTAGAAAATCAGAAACTTAAAACTATTATAATTTGTAAAAAACTTGTTATTTGCTATTGTCATCTATTTTAGGTTATACTCTTTCTTGTTCGGGGCGTAGCGCAGCCTGGCTAGCGCGCGTGCTTTGGGAGCACGAAGTCCCCGGTTCGAATCCGGGCGCCCCGACCATTTTGCTTTGAGAAGTAACCTCTTGCCAATCAAAGAAATAGAGCTTGCCTTTCTCGGGTTTTTGCCGACTCCTATCGTGATCGTTTTGCTTTTTGGTAGCAAAATTTGGTAGCAAAACTGGTAGCGATATAGGAGGCGAGCCGTGGCAAAAAAGACTATGCGTAGAAAAGTCGACATCTGGTGGCGTGAAGAAAGACAGAATTGGTATGCGGATATCCCCCCCCCCCCCCCCC
>PWFW01000055.1 GCA_003554225.1 Halanaerobiaceae bacterium
TGTATCACTCAGTCGGTGTCGACGGTGGGTATGACAACGTCTCGGTTGCGGACTTTCGAACACAAATCGCGTGGATAGCTGATCGATACAATACTGTGGAGCTCTCTGAACTGCTTGCGGTGTCGAATGAAGACCCCAAGAACGTCGCAATCACGTTCGATGACGGGTTGGCTTCGTTTTATCGGAATGCCAGACCAATCCTGAATGAGTATTCGGTACCTGCGACAGTGTTTGTCTGTTCCGCAGCGGTCGACGAGTCCATGGCTGACAGGCTTGAAACAATTGTTGACGAACGCATCCAGACACCGGAGCAACTCATGTCGATCGAACAACTCAGCGAGATCGCCACGGATCCGCTATTCACAATCGGTGCTCACACGAAGACTCACCCGAAACTCCCGGAGCTCGACAACGAATCAACACTCGTCGATGAGGTAGTCGGGTCGAAAGCGGTGCTTGAATCCGCTCTCGATACACCTGTTGATCAGTTCGCCTATCCCTGCAACGAGTGGGATATACGAAGTCAAGATATCGTGCGTGAGACGTACGAACACGCCGCTTTTGGAGGTGGGCTTACCTCACTTATTACGGCAGAAACCTGCACCCACCGTATCCCGAGGATCAGCGCGGGTGGGAGTGTCGAACAGCTTCAGTTACACGTCACGGATGCAGGCAAACAGTTGGCAAGGGTATACAAACACATGACTCAATAGCTGTTGTACAGATCTGCTTGCGATAACTGAGTAGCTACGACAGATACCGTCGATCAGTTATTCAAGAGAACGTTCGTCCGGACTCCACAGTGTACCGGTTCCACCAGCTGTGTAGACGTGGTTTCCCGTTTCGATGCGGTGTGTCAGCCACCCATCCGAGATATGAGCATTGTTGCCGTAAAGCTCGCCGTCGGCTCGGGTCGTGAACGATATCTCATGATCCGAAAATCCGGATCGATAGACGAAATGTCCCTCAGGTAAGAATACCTCTTGGTCCTCGATTGTTCCGTGCTGTAGACCGTCGCTTCCGTACCGGTTCATGACGAGACGGGTATCCCAAAAGACGGTTGTCGGCTCGTCTTGGCCCGAAATAAACGACTCGGTCGCTTGGAGCTCGATATACTCCTGTTCGGAGAACGAGGTCTGTTCTGTTGGCCGCGGATCAAGCCCGTAGTAGTTGTCAGCCGCGACGAGTGGTCCCACTGCTGCGAGCAGGACTAACACGACCATCAGCAGTCGACCCATCCCGGAGAGGCCAATCCGTTGCCGGAGCTGCTGGATACCGATGCCGACCACGAACGCAAAGGCGAACTGCCACGGGAAGCCGATCCGACTCAGCGACTTGATCGAAATCGGAGTTTCGAAGATCAGTGCTGACCCGACGAGACCGCTCACAACAACCGCACTGTACACTGCCCGAGTACCGGTTGTTCGTAAAAAGCTCACAACGCCGAGCGAAAAAACGACAAGCAGGAGAATCAGGTAGAGGGCATACGGACTCACGAGCCAGTCGAGTGCCAGTGAGACCGATGATGACGGTGGTGTCATTCCCAGGCCAACCGTCACACTCTGTGAGTAGCCACCGAACAGCCCACCGTCAAACAGTAACGCGAACGGTTCGTACAACCGTTCATAAAACCCGATTATCCAGAGAATGAGGCCGTTCAACAGCAACGCGAGAAAAAAGAGGCCAAACTGTCGACTTCGGACAACATTCACGACGGACGACCGACTCAAAACGAGATAACTCCCAAGAAAACAGGCGGCAAGTGGGAGAAACACCAGCTGTGTGAGGTGGTGTGTGAACGCAAGCGCGATGGTCAGAAGCGTAAATATTCCGGTAATCCGCCATCTGATTGCGTCTCTCGAAACCATGCTCCCGAGCAGTATGAGCACGACAATCAGGACAGTCGAGATCGACTGGGGAAACGCGTATGAAACGTAAAACGAGATATCGTTGAGCACCGCGATCCCAAACGCTGTCGACAGTGCGAGGGTTGGATCACTGGTTATCCGAAGCGCGATGAGATACACCGCCGGAATAACCAGCGAGAATGCTACGAGTCCGATCACCATCACACCGTCATACGCTTCGATTCCGGACAGAGAACTCACAGTCGCGGCGGTAAGATGCAAGCCTGGAACGTCATAGTAGCTTGCGGTCGCGATCGCGCTGAGCGATTCACCGACTAACAGGGCATCGACTAATCCGACGTGGTAGAGAATATCGCCATGCCCGATATACTTGCCTGCTGTGAGATACTTCACTATCGGTGAGAGCAAAAACAGGACTGTCAGTTGGGGGAGCATCCGCTCGGGTGTTGGCTGTCCGACGAACTGATACACGAAGAGGAGATATCCAGCCAGAAGCCCGACCACAACGAACATCGGCTCGCCAGTTAGTGCGACTACTCCTACCGTCACCGCACTCACGACGTAGACTCCAGTGCGATAGTATCTCTCCTCGGCGCGGTGTCGACACGTCTCGACGAGTTCAGTCGTCCGATAGTAGACTACAGCACCACCGAGCAGCCCAAACAGCCCGTACAGGCCAAAGATTGCGAACTGTGTCGGTAAATACAGTACCACGATACTCAGTATACAGATAACGCTGAGAATCGAGACAGGGTAGAAATGCTTCCCGAGGTGATCAAAGAACGGTGCCCACGATGATCTGAACA
>PWFW01000036.1 GCA_003554225.1 Halanaerobiaceae bacterium
GGATTAGCGTCGCTATTCTGACTCTTCGAGATACGTGACAAATTCCATTTTACTGATTCCATCAGTACTAATCAGTTCATCGTGTCCAGCCCGTGTAACCGACTCAATAAGGAACTCTGTACAGAGATCAGTATGCTTGTCCCCGTAATACTCGTAGGCATCTGACTGCGACAGATCGAGATTATACTCCGCGAGATTGATCTCAATATCGTTCTTTCGTTTGACGACGTCACAACCCCATTCTGCAAGCAGAGAAAATGCCGTGGTATTTCGTCGAACAGTGAGGATCCGCTTAGATTCGATAATATACTCGTTGACCCATCTCTTCCAGTCGTACTCTTCAGTGGCAAATTCCGGGAATGAGAATCCTGTTTCGATACTTTCTAGATACCACTTTGCCATACTGATCGATGTCCGATGATTTGCATTGGGCAGCGCATGCTTGAGAATGAGGGTAGACATCAGCTGACCAGCAACATCGACAGCTGCGCAGTCCCAATTGATTCGGTCGATCGCATCGGGGATCCGCTCAAGTTCGATCTGTTTGTATATCTCGAGCTTTGCATCCTCTTCAATTTCTTTCTCTTCGATTATCTCTTCGAAGATCTGGAGTAGTCGTATAGCTATCGTCCGGTTCTGTGGTGACATCTCATCGAGAGCATCTTCGAAATCATCGTCGAGATTTTCGACTGTCCCACTGGCCCCTTGATTCGTATACAACACGAAGAACTCTTCATCAAGCTCATAACGCTCAATAATTGCGTTCTGTCCAGCGGTTATTTCGTCTTGATCCTGAGTAACGTATGCGAGAGAGTATTGGGGATCATCTGGATAATGGTAATAGACGTAGGCAGTCATCCAATAGACGTAGCCCGTGAAGGTAATTAAAACACACTTCGTTCTAAAGTACTCAGCTTTGCACGTTAGCGTCAGCGGTTGAGTGAACGAAGAGGTGGTCGATCTCGGTCATCAAGTCATCGACACCGCGATCATTGTTGTCACGAACCCACGAGAGAAGGTTGTAGACGGCTTCTTTCAGAGAGTGTTCGAGGTTCGCTCGAAGCGATGACGCCTTCGAGCGAACCGTCCCCAAGGCGCTCGAATCAGGATCAAGACGAACGAGACTGTAGGCAGCCATCAGAAGGTGCCAGTGCCGACTGGCACCTTCGTCGGTCTGCATCTCGCAGTCTCCTAGGCCGAGATCCTGCTTCGAGTCCTCGAAGAACGTCTCGATGCGCCAGCGCATTCCATAGGAGCGAATAATGTGCTCGGACGGTGCGTCGATTTTGTTCGTAGCGAGGTACTTGACCGGATTCTCTTCGTCTTCGTCGGTCTCTTTCTCGGCGATAACCAGCTTCACGTCTCCCAGCTGGGAGACGGGAAGCTTCTTCGTCCAGATGTGATAAGTGTCGTCCTCAATGTCGCGCTCAATCGTGTCGATGCGCTCTGCCAGCACATCGACGCTGATCTCTTCTCCGCCGTAGGTCACTTTGCGGTTGCTCCGAAGCGGGCCGATCCAGTCCTTTGCGTAGGATTCGATGTGTTCGACGAGTCCAGAGTCGTGGGCGAACCACGAGTCGAAGAGGTAGGTGTCCGCAGGTACACCTACCTCTTCTTCGAGTTCAGTGACGATATCGCGGGCGAGATCGTACTTGGTGTCGTGATCTTGGTCGTCTTCGTCCTGTTTTTCGTAGAGGCGGAAGGTGAGTGGGTAGGCGGTTTTTTCGTCGGCGTAGAAGGCGTAGATGAGGTCTTGGCCCCAGACAGTGTCGCCTTCGGCGTGATCGTAGAACCGACCGACGCCGGGGACTTCGTCCCCGGCTTTCTCGGTGATCGTGTCGTCGAGGATGATGTAGCCATCCTGTGACCAGCGAGTTTCACCGTGTTTCTGAAGCTCTTCAAGGCGTTCGTGGTTAAACTCCTGTTCGTCCCAGTCGTACTCGGTGAGGAACTTGTTGAGGGCGCGTTTCCCTTGGGCTGGAAGGACTTCGCGTGCGATACCCGCCACGGTCTTGTTGCTGGCCGCAACAAGACCGGTGGCGTAGGTTTTCGCGTGATGACGCTGTGCTGGTGACAGCGACTCGAACTCATCGAACACACGTGTGCACGACAGAAAGTCCGTGATCGGCATCATCTGTCCTTGCCACCCCCTACGTTACGCTCCTACTTCAACGTGCAAAGCTGAGGTATTTAGAAAATGCGTCGGCGGGGATTTGAACCCCGGTTGTAACCATGGCAAGGTTACGTGATACCACTACACTACCGACGCGCTCTTTCGTATTTAATTCTAACCGGAGGTAGATGTATAAGCGTTGCGAAAGCCACGCCGTGTGAGTGAGAAAACCAACCGACGGGGCGACGACGAGTCGACAGTCGGCGCAGTTGAGATGGCGCTCAATGCGACGGCGATGTGTTCGATATGCGCACGCTAAATAGTAGAACGTCCATGAGAATACTTTCTGAGTGATCATGCATTCGGTTTTGTGCGCAATCTTGAACCAAACAGAACGCTCTTAGGTGCTACATCTGTATGGATCGGTATGTCACGTATCTCATACCAACAACAACTCGACCGCCTCGCCGATGACGTGCTGTACATGTCTGAGGTGGTTCTCGACCGTCTGCGGCTCTCGCTGGCAGCACTCGAACGGAAAGACGAGTCGACTGCCC
>PWFW01000137.1 GCA_003554225.1 Halanaerobiaceae bacterium
CCCTCAGTCAGGGGATATATCGGCACAATCCGTCTGGTGTGAAGGGGACAGTCCCTCTGCCATTCTTCCTGAACCGGATTAATTATTTCCTTCCGGGAATATTTTTTCCAGTTTTCCTCCTCCACCTGACCTGACAGGCAGTAATCTTCATCTTTCTTAAAGGAATTGATGATATAGGGTTGATTAAACCAGATGCCGCTTAATTCCCCGCTCCCGTCGGTGAAGGTAATCCTGGTAATCTTATAGTTTCTCCTGGTTCTGAAGGTTGTGGCCTCTTTAACCCGGCCTCTAACTGTTGCAGTTTCACCGGGAACTGCCTCGGAAATAGCAATGACCCTGCTCCTGTCCTGATAATCCCGGGGAAAGTGAGAGAAAAAATCCCTGATACTGGTTATCTTGAGGTTTTCCAGCTCGGCTGCCCGGGCAGAACCTATTCCCTTAAGTGAGGTAACCGGCTGAGATAGGCTGTCCTTCATTCTGCCAGAATATCTCCTGTCACTACAGCAATCCCGTAAACTGAGGGGCCGGCATGACAGCCCAGCACCGGACTGATAATTGTTTCGCTGACTTCCAGCTCAGTATTTTTTACTTCTTCCATCTCTAAAACATATTCCCTCAATTCCTGGCCTCTTTCTTTAGCATCTCCATGCAGAAAAGCAAGCCAGGCCGCCTGTTCAGCTGTCAGCTTATCTTTGATAATCTGGCTGAATTTCTCCTTCATCCTTTTCCTGCCTCGAACCTTCTCCAGCGGCATAACTTCTCCCTGCGAACCTGGCAGGCTTAAGAGCGGATGGAAATTCAAAATCGAGCCCAGAAATGCCTGAGCTTTTCCAATTCTGCCGCCCTTTTGCAGAAAGGATAGATCACTGACAGTAAAGTATACATCGACATTGCTTTTCGTCTCCTGCAAAATCTTTACTATCTCTTCAATTTCTTTGCCGGAATCAATCAGCTTCAGGGCCAGTTTAACCAGAAAACCCAGACCGAGAGTTGTGCTGAAACTATCCACTATTTCGACCCTAACATTTTCAACCTCTCTGGCTGCCAGGTTTGCAGACTCAATTGTCCCGCTTAATTTGCTGGAAATATGGATCGAGATAATCTGGTCGTAATCCCGGGAGATCTCCTGATACTTCTCCAGGAACTCTCCCATTGAGGGCTGTGAGGTCGAGGGGTGGCGGGAATCGGTCTTAAGTTTGTCAAAAAATTCCCGGGAAGTAATATCAATTCCATCATAGAAGGAATCCTCACCAAAGATAACCTTTAAAGGAACCATAAAAAGGTTCTCCTGGGCATCAAAAAATTCCCGGGGCAGATCACAGGTACTGTCAGTTACCACAGCAATTTTCACAGTCATCATTCCCTTCAATATCATAGATTAGATCCAGCTGCTTAATCCGGTCAGCTCATATTTCTGCTCCTGTTAATGCCTTTTGCTGCTACTCCAGTGAAATTATATAGGGATAGAGCGGCTGCTGGCCGGCATAGATCTCAACCTCATCTACACTGTCAAATCTATCTAAAATTTTGTTTCTGAGATTAACAGCCCGGCTTTCTTCGATCTCCTCACCAAAATAGATGGTTATCAGTTCCTCGTCCTCCAGAGATTTTTCCAGCAGCTTCAATACCACTCTGGAATAGTCAGAGCCCTTGACGACAATATCTCCATCTATCAGGCCAATAACTTCACCCTCTTTAATCTCCAGCCCCTTAACCTTGGAGTCCTTAACTGCCCGGGTAATTTCAGCTGTCCTCACCTGCTGGCGCTCCTCTTCCATAGCTTCAACCAGGCTTTCCAGCTCCTCATCCTCATTATAAACCATCAGGCAGGCTATAGCTTCGGTAAAAGAGGTTGTGGGGATAACCTTTATCACTTTATCATCTATCATCTCAGCAGCCTGTCGGGCGGCTGAGATCACATTTTTGTTGTTGGGAAATACCAGAATTTCCCGAGCTTGACAGCTGTTAATTTTTTCAAGAAAATCATTGGTGCTGGGATTCATTGACTGACCACCGTGAATAATTCCCTGAACTCCCAGCTCTCGTAAAATATTCTTAATTCCCTCACCGGTGGCAGCTGCTATCATTGTCCTCTCAGAACTCTCAATAGTTTCATCGGTTTCATTTCGGGGAACATCAAAGGCAACTGAATTGCCCTGAACGGCAGCCAGGCTTTGATGTTTAGCTTTAATATTTTCCATCTCCTGATGCTGACTTTTCATGTTATCTATCTTGATATCATCAATAACACCGATCTTCAGACCGTGCTCTAGAATGACCCCGGGATGATTGGTATGGATATGAACTTTAATAATTTTATCGGAACCAACCACCATCAGGGAATCACCGTAGTTGTTTAACTCCTCTCTGACACTATCTATCTCCTGCTGGCCGTTATCATCAGCCAGATGTATCAGCATCTGGGTGCAGTAGGTGTATTTAATGTCGGCGGCAAACTTCCTCTGGCCCCCCATTTCTTCTAAAGTTTCTGCTTCAGAAGTAGAGCTGACATATCCTGTGCCTTTGAGAGCCTGATACATGCCCTCCAGAAGATAAATATAACCCTGGCCTCCGGCATCCACCACTTCTGCTTCCTTCAGTACCGGCAGCTGTTCCGGTGTTTTCTGCAGGGCCTGGTTGGCAGCCTTTAA